>JAPOYD010000110.1 GCA_026706735.1 Nitrospinota bacterium
GCAATTTCAATTATACCCCCCACCGGTTCGCTTGCGGGCATGCGCCCTTAGCTCACCGACTCCCCCTCAAGGGGGGAGTGATTCTTGAAACCTCGTTTTTCGCAACCTAACCCCCTAACCCGACACCTGCGCCACTTCCTCCCATTCCTTCCAGCCGATGATGTCATCGGGCGGTTCCACGGGGTTGTGGAGGCCGTCCTGCAGGCGGTTCCAGGCGTTGAACAGGCAGGTGAACAGCGTGAGTTCCACAATGTCCTTTTCGCTGAAAAACTCCTTGAGCGGCTCGAAACAGGCGTCGTCTGCGGCGGCCGTGTTCCGGGTAAGGGCGGTCGCCCAGCGGATCACCGCCTTCTCGCGCTCATCGAAGAGATCGCTGTCTTCCCACCCATCGACTATCAGGGAGATATGTTCGTCGTTCAGACCGGCAGCTTGACCAAGCTTGACGTTGTGGTTCGTTCATATCTCGCAGTCGTTGATGAGCGAGGGGGTGAGAATCGCAAGCTGCATCAGGCGCATCCGGGACGTATCGGCCCGCCACTGGCTTCTGAGAGCCACCGTCAGGCTCATGATGTGCCGCAAGGCTTCGGGCGAGTGGGCCAGGGCGCGGTAGAAGCTGGGCACCGTGCCCCATCTTTCCCTCGATTGTTCGAACAGCGGTTCGTGATCGCCCGTGGCGTCATCGGGCACCGGCGTGATTCTGGACATCGTGGTCTCCTTCCTCGGGATTCGTTCCATAATATCGTGCAGGTATTTTGATTATTTTTAACAGATTTTCGCGGGCGCGACCAAGGGTCGAAGCCGACCAAGCGGAGAGGAAATTCACTCCCCCCTTGAGGGTCTGGCTTCCCGAGGGGAAAGCCAGACGATGAAGCCGAGCGGTTTGTGCGAAGGCTGAATCGGTGGGGGGTAAAATGCGTTTTATCGCCATTCCGAATTATACCCCCCACCGAATCGCTTTCGGGCTTACGCCCTCAGCTCTTCGTCGGCCTTCCCGAGGAGGAAAGGCCGACCCTCAAGGGGGGAGTGAAATTTAGCGCGCTGTTTCTATGAACTTTTTCAACAATCCCTCCAAGGTGGGCGTTGTTTCAAGCTATCACTTACTTCACCCACCCCCCTTTGCGATGCACATCACCCCCTGCTATAAGTCGCCTTGCCGCATCAGGCCGCATAAGCCATAAAGGGAAACCCCGATGGAGCATCAAAAAATCCTCATCATCTGCGCGCACCCCGACGACATCGAGTTCCGCTGCGCCGGCTCGGTCGCCAGGTGGACCCGCGAAGGCAGGCGGGTCGAGTATTGCCTCGCCACGAGCGGGGACAAGGGCGTGAACGATCCCGAATCGCGCCGGCTGACCATCGACGATAAAAGAGCGATTCGCGAGAGCGAACAGCGCGCGGCGGCTGCGGTCGTCGGCGTGGAGCAAATTTATTTCCTGCGCCATACGGACGGGGAGGTCCGAAACACCACGGAACTCAGGCGCGACCTCGTACGCGTGATGAGAGAATACAGGCCGGACCTCGTGATCGCCGATGACCCGGCGGAAGGCGCCTTCAACAGCTTCTACGGATACCACCGCGATCACCGCGCCGTCGCCAAGGCGGTTTTCGATGCGCTTTATCCCGCCGTGGGGAACGAGAACTATTTTCCCGAACTTCTGGCGGAAGGCCTCGAACCGCACACGCCCCAAGAAGCCTGGTTCAAGACGATTCCCGGCGCCGACACCTGGGTGGACATCGCCGACACGTTCGATTTGAAAGTAGAGGCGCTCAGGCGCCACAAAAGCCAACTCGATGATTTCGAGGAAATGGTTCCCCTGCTCCGGGACTGGGCGAAGCGCTCGGGCGAGGCGGGCGGCCTCGAGTGCGCCGAGTCCTACCGGCGCATGGAGGTGCCGGGGTAGGGAGGGGGACACGCGGGTCGCCCGTGTTCGCCTTTGATCGTCATTCCGGCGTATGCCGGAATCCAGCGACTTTGCTCTTGTCTTTTCTTTCGTTCCGTGTAATCGCTTTTCGAAGTCGCCCCGCAATGTTGTCATATTCATCGGCTCTGGATTCTGGCATGCGCCGGAATGACGGCATGTGGTCAACCCCGACCAAGCAAAGAGGAAATTCACTCCCCCCTTGAGGGGGAGTCGGTGAGGTGAGGGGGGTTTTGCCCGAAACCGAACCGGTGGGGGGAGTTTTTTCTGTGGCATATCCCCCCACCACATCGGCCTTCGTCCATAGGACTCGGCCTCTGTCGGGCTTTCCCCTCGGGAAGCCCGACCCCCTCAAGGGGGGAGTGAATTTCTCTCTTGTCAGTGTGCAAGAACTTTCAAGGGGGATGTGAATATGAACCCCACACATTGCTCCCCAACATCACCCCATCGTCGAATCGAGGGCATTCAGAAACTTCACGCCCACGGGTTCTGCGAGCAGGTCGGGCAGTTTCTCTCTGAAATTCTTGTAGTGCGGCTCTTCGCGGTGCGCGTCGAGAGCGGCCTGCGATTTCCAGCACTCGATGAAGTGAAACGCGCCCGCCTCGTCCGTCGCCCGGTACAGGTTGTAGAAGATGCACCCCTCCTCGGCGCGCGAGGGCGCGCACATTCCGCCCAAAAGTTCGGCCATTTCGTCTTCTTTGCCAGGCTTGGGCTTCAGCCATGCGATCAGGAATACTCTCTCATCCGCCATTTTCCGCCTCCGGGTTGATGGAATGAAAAATAATGGTATTCGTACGCATTCTATCCGCCAAAAAGCCTCCTGACCAGATGATTCGCCCGCATCCTCGCCTCACGAGAGCCTGAAGTGTATATTCCGGCCCATGGTCGAGTGGATATCATCATGGGGAAGTCCCGAGTTTCTCGCCGTGGCGACCTCGTTCAGCTATTCCATCACGCTCATTTCGGTGCGCCGGGCGATGACGACCGGAAGCCCCCTGATGAGCATCATCGTCCTGAATTCGCTGGTGAGCACAGCGGGGCTGACGACCGCCCTCGTGCTCGGTACGCTGGCGTCCACCAACGTGAGGGCGCTCGGCTGGTTCGCGCTCACGGGCATGGCCGGGCACGGAACGGGGAGCCTCATCTTCTTCTCGGCCATCGAGCGTCTGGGCGTGAGCCGGGCCACGGCGGTCCACTCATCCGCGCCTTTGTGGGGAGTGGTTTTCGCCGTCATCATTCTGGGGGAGCAGCCGGGAGCCTATGTGCTCCTGGGGACGCTCGGGATCGTGGGCGGCGTCTTTCTGCTCTCCTGGCCGGAGAAAAAGCGCGCGGGAGGCGGGTCTCAAAACTACAGCCGCAGGGACTACCTCCTGCCGCTATCCTCTTCGGTGTGCTATGCGACGGTTCCCGTGTTCGCCAAGCTGGGCCTGGCGGAGCACGAGGCGCCCTATCTGGGATTCGGCGTGGCGTTCGGCGCAGGGCTTTTGCTCATGCTGGCGGCGAGGCGCATGATGCCGGGCGGCGGGGTGATTCGGGGTAACGTGGAGACGGTGAGGGCCCTGCTCGTCGGGCTTCCGTTCAACATCATCGCCGCTTTTCTGATGTGGACGGCGTTCGTTGCGGGCATGGTGTCGAGCGTATTGCCGCTCAGCCGGATGACGCCCCTTTGGGTGATCCTGTTCAGCTTCTTGTTTCTGGGGAAAATAGAGCGCGTTGTGCTTAAAACAGTGGTCGCAGCGTGTCTCGTCGTGGCCGGCGGGGTGATGATCACCCTGTTTCGCTAGCAGCTCCGATAACGAGGCGAATCATCGATGAGCAGTGAGTCATAAAAATGTCGGGTCTTTTCGCACAGGCGGGCTGGGGGGAATTGCTGGCGGTAGGGGCGTCCCTCTTTTATTCGACGTCCCTCATCGCCATCCGCCAGGGAGTGCGCAGCGCGACGCCGATAGCGGGCGTCCTGATCATGAGCGGTACGGTCTCGGTGCTGGGGCTCGTCATCGCCGCCGCACGCGGCACGCTCCAGGAGTCCACCCTCACGCCCGTATTGCTCTTCATAATCGGCGGGTGCCTGGGCCAGGGCGTCGGGCAGCTCACGAACGTCATCGGCATCGAGAGGATGGGCGTGAGCCGCTCCGTTCCGATACAATCCTCCACTCCCATATTCTCGGTCACCTTCGCGATGATCTTTTTGGGCGAGCGTCCGGGCATCGGCGTGGCGATGGGGACCGTCCTCATCGTGGCGGGCGTATGCCTGCTCTCGCTGGGCGAGCGGCGCTCAGATCAGAGTTTCAAGAGTTTCTTTCAGGGCGCGCTCCTCTATCCGCTCACATCGGCGCTCTCCTACGGACTGCTGCCCGTTCTGGTGAACGTCGCGTTCTCCTATCAGAAAACCCCCATCGTGGGCTTCGCCTGCGCGTTCACGGCGGGCACCTTGCTCCTGGCGATGACGCGCCCCCTGCTGCCCGACGGCGGCAAGCTCGAAGCCGACGCGCGCGCCGTTTACTTGTTTCTGGGCGCAGGGGTCACCACGACGCTGGCCGCCATCATGTTCTGGATTGCGATGAGCATCGCGCCCGTCTCGACCGTGCTGCCGCTGAGCAGGCTCGTGCCGCTCTGGGTGGTCCTTTGGACCTATCTCTTCCTGGGCGGACTCGAGCGCATCACCCCGCGCATCGTCCTGGCGGCGGGGATGGTTGTGGCGGGCGGGGTGCTGATCACCGCTTTCAAGTAAACGCCCCTGCGTGGTTAAAAATAATTGGAAATGGGCAGAAGCGAGTTAAACCTGGCGGAAAGCTTTATTGACGCCCTTTCCCGGCTGAAGGACAATGACCCGCATAGGGTAAAACCATCGTGAGGCGGACGGAGCCATGAAGACCCTTTTCCTGCTGCGGCACGCCAAGTCGAGCTGGTCGGATCCGGGGCTGGCCGATTTCGATCGCCCTCTGAACGAACGCGGCCGCCGCGCGGCGCCGCTGGTCGCCCGGCATCTTGCACGTGGCGGCCCCTTGCCCGACCTCATCCTGTGCTCGGCCGCCCGGCGCACCCGCGAGACCCTGGCCCTGATGCTGCCCGACCTCGCTCGCGACGCCGTCCTTTGCATCGAGAGCGGCCTCTACGGAGCGGACGCGGCAACCCTGCTGAGACGCCTCAAACGGGTCGAAACCGCCGTCGATTGCGTCCTGCTCATCGCCCACAACCCGGGGATCGAAGACCTCGCCGCCGGGATTTGCGGCGGCGGCCCCGAGCCGATGCGCCGGCGTATGGACGAAAAATTCCCGACCGCCGCCCTGGCCGCGTTCGCGCTCGACGTGGCGTGCTGGTCCTCGCTGCGCGAAGGGGCGGCGATTCTCACCGACTTCGTCCTGCCGAGAGATCTCGCCCAGGTGGGTTGTTGAAAATCTCCCTCTCGCTCGGTCGATTCTTCCCTCATCGGGGTTGTTCTAAAAAGTCTCAATTTCGTGATTTGGCGTTTGGAATCAACAGATGAGAGAGAAGAACCAC
>JAPOYD010000150.1 GCA_026706735.1 Nitrospinota bacterium
ACAAATACAAAAACAAAGTCCCTGGATTCCGGCATGCGCCGGAATGACGATCAAAGACCACCTACGTGAACGAACCGCAAGGACTTTTCCAACAACCCGCAAGCGGGGCGGGGCGATCCTCCATGATTTCCGTTTCCCCCGGTTGCCCTTGACGCCCGCTATCGTGTAAGCAGTTCTCTTTGCGTACCTTGGCGAAAGATCAGGTGCGCTGCGTGGCTCATCATGGGAAGCAAGAAAATGGCGAAACGAGTTGCGAAGTCTCGGAAGACGAAATCCAATAAACCCTGGGGCGGGAGGTTCCAGGGGGGGACGGACGCGCGCGCCGAGGCTTTCACCGAGAGCGTTTCGTTCGACTACCGTCTGGCGCCGTATGACGTCTTGGCTTCCATCGCCCACGCGGAGATGCTGGGAGCGCAGGGCATTATTGCGAAAAAAGATGCCCGCTCCATCGTCTCAGGCCTCAAGGCCATTCTACGGGAAGTGGAGGCTGGCAAGTTCGAGTTCCGGGCCGAGCTCGAAGACGTGCACATGAACGTCGAGGCGGCGCTCACGGAGCGAATCGGTGCCGCCGGCGGCAGGCTGCATACGGCCCGGAGCCGGAACGACCAGGTGGCCACGTCGCTCAGGCTGTGGCTCAGAGACCGGGTCGACGAGACGCAGGAAGCGCTCTTGGCGCTCAGGCGCGCTCTTCTCGCGCAGGCGGAAGCGCACGCCGGCACCGTGATGCCCGGCTACACGCATTTGCAGCGCGCGCAGCCCGTCTCGCTGGCGCATCATCTGCTCGCGTATACCCAGATGCTCAGGCGCGACGGGGAGCGTTTCGCCCAGGTGCGCGAGCGCGTGAACGTTTTGCCGCTGGGGGCCGGGGCGCTGGCCGGCACGAGCCACCCGGTAGACAGGAAAATGGTGGCGAAAAAGCTCGGGTTCGCCTCCGTCGCCGAGAACAGCATGGACGCGGTGAGCGACCGGGATTTCGCGCTCGAGTTCGCGTCCGCCGCCGCCATCGCCATGATGCACTTGAGCCGCCTGGGGGAGGAGGTCATCCTCTGGGCGAGCGGGGAGTTCGGCTTCGTGGAGCTGGCCGATTCGTTCGCGACGGGCAGCTCCCTGATGCCGCAGAAGAAAAACCCCGACGTGGCCGAGATCGTCCGGGCCAAGAGCGGGCGCGTGTTTGGAGATCTCATGGCCCTGCTCACCTTGATGAAAGGGCTGCCGCTCACCTATAACCGCGATATGCAGGAGGACAAGGAATCCCTGTTCGACGCCGCGGATACCCTGCTGGCCTGTCTGGGGGTCATGGCGCCCATGGTCGAGTCCATGCGGTTCAGACCCGAGGCGATGGCTCAGGCCGCGGAAGGCGGGTACATGACGGCGACGGACCTGGCGGACGCCATGGTGCGGCGCGGGGTTCCGTTCAGGGAGGCGCACGAGGCGGCGGGGCGCGCCGTGCGAATCGCGGTCGACAAGGGAGTGGCCCTCGGGAAGTTGAGCGCCGAGGACCTGAAAGAAGCGGACTCCCGGCTCGACGCGGGCGATCTGGCGGAAACGGATCTGGAGAAATCCCTGCGTGCGAGGAGCAGCGCGGGCGGGGCTTCTGTGAGAAGCGTGAGGGCCCAGATACGGGCCGAAAAAAAACGATTGGGAATATAGAGCGATGAAGAGAATTCTACTGGCGGGCGTCCTGATCCTCGGGATGGCCTGCATGGCTGCGGGTTGCGGCGTCAAGGGACCGCCGAAACCCCCCGGGAGTCCGGTCGCCGGGAGTTTGTGAGAACCCGGCGCTTCGCAGGACTCGGAAAGTGAGCTTTCAGAATGCACCATTTCGAGTACAAAGACGGCGAGTTGTGCGCCGAAGACGTATCCCTGACGCGGCTGGCGGAGGAGGTGGGGACGCCTTTTTACGTCTACAGCCACGAGACGCTTACGAGGCATTTCCGCGTCTTCGACGAGGCGTTCGCATCCGTCCCGCACCTCATCTGCTTCGCCATGAAGAGCAACTCGAACCTGGCGATACTCAGGCTGTTCGGCGCGATGGGCGGGGGGCTGGACATCGTATCGGGCGGGGAACTGTTCCGCGCGGTGAAGGCCCGGATGCCCCTCGATCGGGTCGTGTTCGCGGGCGTCGGCAAGTCGGATGAGGAGATCGCCTATGCGCTCGAAATGGGCGTTTTGTTGTTCAACGTGGAGAGCGAGGAGGAGTTGGTGAACATCGGCTCCGTGGCGAGCCGGGTGGGCAAGCAGGCGCAGGTCGCGATTCGGGTGAACCCCGACGTCGACCCCCAGACGCATCCCTACATCACCACCGGCCTCAAGAAGAGCAAGTTCGGCATCGACATCAACCGGGCGCGGGAGCAGTACCGAACGGCGGCGAAGCTCGATGGCGTCGAACCCTCCGGCGTGCATTGCCATATCGGCAGCCAGATAACGACGAGCAGCCCGTTCGCCGATTCGGTGGAAATCGTGGCGCGGCTGGTGCGTGAGTTGCGCGGAGACGGCCACGACATCCGCTACCTGAACCTGGGCGGCGGCCTCGGCATCACCTATCACGACGAGGCGCCGCCCCTGCCGAAAGACTACGCGGCGGCCATATTGCCGAAGCTCGAGGATTTGGGATGCACGCTCATTTTCGAGCCGGGCCGCGTCATCACGGGCAACGCAGGGGTGCTCGTCACGCGCGTGCTGTACGAGAAGGAAAATCCGGAGAAACGCTTCGTTATCATCGACGCCGGCATGAACGACTTGATCCGCCCCAGCCTCTATCAGGCATTCCAGGACGTGTGGCCCGTGGAGGAAGCGGCAAGGAGCCGCACGAAGCACATCACGGACCTGGTGGGCCCTGTATGCGAGAGCGGGGACTATCTGGCAAAGGACCGCGATCTGCCCGAGCTTCACCGCGACGATCTGGTGGCCGTCATGAGTTCGGGCGCGTACGGCTTCACCATGGCGTCGAACTACAACTCGCGCCCCAGGCCGCCCGAGATTCTTGTGCGCGGGGACGAGTATCATATAATCAGGGAGCGCGAGACGTACGACGACCTCGTTCGCGGCGAGCACATACCGGCATTCATCGAAGAAAGGCGGATTCCGTGAGCAGAATCGCTTTTACCAAGTTCAGCGGAAGCGGCAACGATTTCATATTCATCGACAACAGGAACCTGGAGCACCGGGCCGATGAGATGATCGATTTCGTCAAGAGGGTCTGCCGCAGGGGCCAGTCCGTGGGTGCGGACGGGCTGATGTTCATCGAACCGAGCGATCGGGCCGATTTCAAGTGGCGGTTCTTCAACGCCGACGGCTCGGAGGGCGAGATGTGCGGGAACGGCGGGCGCTGCGCCGCGCGCTTTGCCAAAGAGCTGGGCATCGCGGCGGATTCGGTGTCGTTCGAGACCATCGCGGGCGTCATTGACGCGACGATGAACGGCTCGAGGGTCAAGCTGCGGATGACCCAGCCCTTTGATTACCGGGCAGGCATTGAACTTGAGGCCAACGGAAGGGGAGTGGTGGTCGATCACCTGAATACCGGCGTCCCCCATGCGGTGGAATTCATGAGCGACGTGGAGTCCGTGGACATCGTGGGCGATGGCCGGGCGATCCGCACCCACGATGCCTTTGCGCCCGCGGGCGCGAATGCGAACTTCGCCCGGGTGGGCGGGGAGAATTCGGTAATCTTGAGAACCTATGAGCGGGGCGTGGAGAACGAGACCCTGGCATGCGGCACGGGCGCGGTGGCGACGGCGATACTCGCCGCGGCGCGCGGGCTCGTGAGCGCTCCGGTGGACGTGAACGTGCGCAGCGGCGAAATCCTCAAAATCTATTTCGAGGGCGCAGGATCAGATGTGCGCGACGTCTACATGGAAGGGGAGACCCGGCTCGTCTACGAGGGGGAGATGACGGAAGAGGCCCTGCTGTGAATGAATTTTGGGTATCTAAATAGTGAAACCACAAGACGCTGCAAAACTGTCCTTAAAGAATGTTTTAAAAGATGGCATTGATGATGTTTTTGAAAAACCCTTCGAACTCGATTTGATTCGCTCCAATCAAAAATTGCAAGAAGAAATAATAAAACGAATAACCAAATGTTTGAATGGGAAATCCTTTCAAGCACTTGCTATTGGCTCACCAATCTATATGCACAGGCCAAAGAGTAAACCTTTTGACTACAGACGATGTGCTTTGTTGGATCCAATTGATGCGATGAAATATCTTGCATTGACTTTAATGGCTGCCGAAAAAATTGAATCAAGTCGCATTCCCCCCAATAGACGAAGGGTATTTTCATATCGTTTCAAACCACAAGGTCAAAACATATTTAATCAGAAACTCACTTATCAAGCTTTTCAAAAAAGACATTCACAAAAATTAAACGCTTCTAAAACACCGATTATCGTATACTGTGACATTGCTAACTTTTATGATCGTCTAAATCTTCATCGGTTAGAGTCGGTACTTCACTCCATCGATATTGAGCCGTGGCTTATCAATACAATAAATGAGTTGTTATTTTTTTGGTCCAACAGAGATTCTTATGGGCTTCCCGTAGGAGGTAATGCCAGCCGAATATTAGCAGAAGCCGCTCTAATTGAAGTTGACAATTTCCTGCTTGCGAGAGACGTGGATTTTATCCGGTTTGTAGATGATTATCGACTTTTTGCGCCAAACATAGAGATTGCTCACCATTGGCTAGTCCTTCTTATGGAAAGGCTTAGCATGGAAGGTCTTTCGATTAACTCTGGAAAGACCAGTATTGTTGATGGAGCAGAACTAAAAAAAGAACGAGAAGAAGAAACGACAGGGCCTGTCCGAATAATTGCTGGGTATGGGGGTTCTATTCCGACTAAATTTCGCCAGCCATCAAGCAGAGAAAAGGAAAGACTTGGTGATATTGATGTTGATGACGCAATTGAGAAAGCAGCAGAGCAGACAATAATTACCGCAGATCAAATGAAGGATTTAATTAAAGCAATTGCCTATCAAGAACGCTATGAGGATATCCCTCGACTTATTAGGTTGCTAAAACGATATCCTCAATTTCTGCTTTTTTTTGTAGATATGTTGATTAAAAATGCTTCTGAAATTCCTGCAAACTTGAAAAATAAAACTAGAGATTTACTATCAAATTGGTTCAAAAAATTAGAACTGCAACCTGAGTTTTTATCCATTTCTTTTGCCAAGATTCTCACTGATGACAATTATTTAGATAAAGATATTGTCATAAACTATTTCCGAAATATGCGAAGAAACGCAGGTGCATATGTTGGGCGAGTCGTTATAGAGAAGCTAATTCCTCATTTATCTCGGGGAGAAGTATTGGAGTTAAGAAATTATTATGATAGAGCCAATGACTGGGAGCGAAGAGCAATCATTCATATGGTGAATGAAAGGCTTCCTGATACGGAAAAAAGACCTTGGCTCAAGAATGTGAAGAATCGCGAGCGAAAAAATCTTTTGTCTATTGAAATTTTTGAAAAGTTTGGAGAAAAGAAGAAAAGCAAAAGAAGCCGAAAAAGATAGAATAATTCTAATCGTCAGAATTTCTCTAAAGATACCGGGTGGGAAAAATCGTCCCGCCGGAGTTCTCTCAGGAGAAGGCACACCATCCCCGTCGTGATGAGGATGGCGCTAATCAGGGCGAAATCGAGTAGATCGTAACCGGCGTATACCTCATACATCAAAATCCACATGGCGGCTCCAACCGATGGGCCCGGAGGCCCCGGGGCATGGTTTTCACGCCATGCCCCGGGGCGTCGGGATGTCTAGTAGGTCTGGGGTTTGTTCTTCGAACCGTGGTCTTCGAACATCTGTTTATGGAACCTGGATCCCCAGCCGGGACGCTTCCGGGCGATTTTCGACAGCTGCTTCTGCTGGTCGTCGTTCAGGACGGATTTCCCCTCCTGAATCGCCTTTAAGCGCGCAATTCTCAAATCCACCCGCATGTTCGAGATCTCGCGGATTTTCTTCTCCACGTCGACGAGGTCGACTTTCTCGGCGTCGAGCGCGCGTTTGAGGTCGACTCCGCGGGCCTTGATTTCAGCGCTTTCTTTCACCGACTTCTTGGAGAACGCGTCCCGGATGTCCTTGAGGCGTTTCATCTGATCGTCGGTGAGCTTGAGCTCTTCGTGGTTCCTGAGCGCGATGGAAACCAGCGGGCGCGCCGAGAAGGGCCGCGGGCCGCGCATTCCGCGGCGTCCCCGGTGGCGGGGGCCGAAGAAATGCGCGTCTTCCATCATCTTTTCGATGATTTGCGGAAAATTCGGCGCGGGAGCCCGGGAAGATTCATCATCGGCGGCCCAGGATGCGCCGACGAGACCAAGGCTGAGGACGGCGGCCAAGACGGCTGTCGAAAAGGTACGGCGTTTGTGGCGTTTCATGTTCGATTTCCTCCGGTGTGGCGTTCGTGTTTCATTCTGTGGCGGCGTTGCTTCCTGCATGAACTTACTGCTTCTTCGACTGACCGGCCGGGTCGTCTGGGCGGTGCTTTCTGTACTTCCTCCATCTGCGTTTGCGTCTTTCCTCTCTTCTTTTCTCGAATTTCTGAACCATCTCGTCGAAAGATGTTTTCTGCGCATCGTCCAGGAAAGAGCGCACGTCTTTGCGTATTTCCTGCATGATGGAGTTGATCTGCGGCCTCATTTGGCTCCTGATGTCGCGTATCCGCTCGTAATGGCGCTCGAGCGCGCGGTCCACGTTCGTCCGCTGCGCGGGGTTCAGGTTCAAGTCACGTTCCAGGCGGCGCATGAAGCGTCTTTCACCCCTGGAGCGGCGTCTGGCGCTTTCGGCTTCTCTGGCGCGTTGGGAGCGGACTATGGACGCCGAGAGTCCTTTGGTTTCGGTGCGGGACTTCATGACGCGGGAGGTGTATTCCTTATGAAACTTGTATTCCGCGAATTTATGTCCGCCGACATAGCCGGTGCCCGCGCCCGCCAGGAACACGATCAACAGCACCGCCGACGCCTTCATGAATTCTTTCGTGAACCAGTTTTTCATCGTCTCAATCTCACAGGCTAACGCTCTTGCGAGCCGTAGGCAACGAATTGAAGCAAATCTTCGCCCCTCTGCGCCTCGAGTTCGCCCCCGATCATCACAATGGGGTTCAGGGGATTCCTGTCTGTATAAAGGGCCAATACCGCCTCGCGTTCCAGGATGCGCGCCTGCCGCCTCTCGACGCCCTGGCTCCAGAAAAGGCTCGCAACGATGAGCAGAACGCCCAGGGCCGCCACGGCGAATCTCGGCCCCGTAGCGGCCAACGCCGCGGTGAAGGAGAAGGCGCCCTGGGCTTGCCCTTCATGGGCGGCGAGCTGGGGGCGCAGCTTCTCCCAGAGCTTATCGTCGGGCGCTGGCGCATCATCGCGCGCGGCCTCGAACAGGGCCTTGAGTTCCGCGACCGTCTCGTCTTCCTGACGGGGGGCGTCCCAGTCCTGTGTGCTTCGACCTCTGTTAAAAATGTTTTCCCACCAGCGCATCACTTCGCCTCCCGGATGCTCTCGGCTACGCGCAGAATGCCAGCGCGCGCTCTGTTGAGTCTCGAGCGCACCGTGCCGGGCCTGATCTCGAGCACTTCGCCTATCTCATCGTAACTCATTCCCTCCAGTTCGCGCATCACCAGGATTCGGCGATGTTTCTCCGGCAATTGTGCCAGGAGCGTTTGGAGTTCATCGCTCGCGCGCTTTTCCTGCTTTTCTCGCAGTCTATCCTGCCCTTCCCTGTCTTCCGGCAGGGGGTCATCGGCGATTTGTTCTTCGTGAAGTTCCAGCGGCAACGGCCCCCCGCGCTTCAGGTAGTCGCGGCAATGATTGACCGCTATCCGGTAGACCCAGGTGGAAAACCTGGCGTCTCCCCGGAATCTGGGCAAGGCGATATACGCCTTGATGAATATCTCCTGAACGATGTCGTCGGTGTCTTCTCTCCGTTCACCCAGCATCCCCCACACGAGGCGCTGTATTTTCCCGGCGTTTTGGCGAACCAGGGGCTCGAAAGCGTCCTTGTCGCCGTTCTGGCAGCGTTTGATCCAGGACGACTCATCGAGTTCTTCGTGCGGGGCTTCCAAAAGTCCAAATCCCCATGCCGGTATCGCCAGAGAGAACATCCTTGTCGCCTTATAGTATCAAATAAGCTGCCAGAATACGGGCGTTTTCACGTTTCCTCTTCCTGCACCCCTTATGACGCGCCCAGGTTCCCACTTACGCGCGATGCGCGTATAATACTTTACAATCAATGACTTGTTGATATTTCCTTAAGCTTGGAAGGGGAATCCCGTGTCGATACGAATCGTCGTGGCCGGAGCCGGCGGCAGGATGGGGGGCCGCATCATCCACCAGATCGCCTCATCGAGCGATCTCTCCCTCTCGGGCGCGCTCGAGCGCGAAGGGTTCGAGGGTTTGGGCGGGGATGCGGGCGCGCACGCTGGCTGCGGGGATATGGGCGTCGCTCTCACCAGTGATTCATCCGCTCTGAGCGGCGACGTGCTCGTTTCTTTTGCGATCCCTGAGGCCAGCGTCACCCACGTGCGCCTCGCCGCCGAGAAGGGGTTGGCGGCCGTCGTCGGCACCACGGGCTTCAGCGATGCGCAGCGCGAGGAAATCGCAGGTTTTGGCGACAGAATCGCCTGTGTCGTCGCACCGAACATGAGCGTGGGCGTGAACGTCTCGTTTCGCCTGATAGAAGAGGCCGCCCGGCTCCTGGGCGACGCATACGACATCGAGGTAATCGAAACGCACCACAACCAGAAAATAGACGCCCCCTCGGGAACGGCGGTGCGCATGGGCGAAATTCTGGCGCGTGTGACGGGCAAGAAATATCCCGAAGACGCGGTGTTTCACCGCGAAGGCCAGACCGGCGTGCGCCCCGAGGGCGTCATCGGCATGCAGACGCTTCGCGGCGGCGACGTTCCCGGCGAGCACACCGTGTATTTCTTCGGCATGGGCGAGCGGGTCGAAATCACGCACAGGGCGGGCAGCCGCGATAATTTCGCTGCCGGCGCCGTCCGCGCGGTGCGCTGGGTGGCGGATAAACCCCCCGGCATCTACGGCATGGCGGACGTGCTCGGGCTTTGATACTTGTGATCTGTGTGTTCACGACATCGTGAGGAGATAACGGATGGCTGGGGAAATCGAAGCGGCGGGCGTCGAGTACGTGAAGGCTGCGGACGGGAGAACGCTGGCGCTGGTCATCAGGAACAACTTTGATGATTACGCCGCGTTCCCACCCTACCTGGATTCAGAAGAAGAGCGCGCCCATCTGGCGGAAGCCTACTCCGGCGCCGACCCCGAAACCGAGCGAAGAACCAAAGCGCACATGACGCCGGACGAGAACCCGCTTCAAATCGTCATGCTGAACCGGAACCCCGGCGCCGTCGTGAACCCCCACTACCACGAGGTGACGGATCGCCCCACGAATACGACGCGCCACCAGATCATGATCTGCCGCTCGGGCCGGATGCGAATCGGGGTCTACGCCAAAGAGGGCGACCATGCCGCCGACGTGGACCTGGCGCCCGGCGATCTGATTCTCATGTACGAGGGCCACCGCATCGAGTTTCTCGAAGCGGGCACGAAGGCCATCGAGATCAAGGAAGGCCCCTTTCCGGAGACCGACGAGGCCGATAAGGTGGATTTTTGATTTCTTGAAGCGGTAATGCCCGGCCCCGCGCTAGACGAGATTACCGTCATTCCGGCATTCCTCCCCCCCATATACGTGTGACCCTTTGTGTTCCGCAGAATGCGGGGTGTATGTCCTTGCCGACCGGTGGCGTGATGACCTGTAGGGGCGGTTCGCGAACCGCCCCTACTACAATCGAGGTTACCCACCGTCATTCCGGCGAATGCCGGAATCCAGAGCAGACGGGGATACCGAATCGCAGGACGACCAGGAAAAACGATAAAGCGAAAAGACAAATACAAAAACAAAGTCCCTGGATTCCGGCATTCGCCGGAAAGACGATCAAAACCAAATTCATCCGTTAAGGGCCATATAAGGGGTTGTTGAAAAAGTCGGCCCTGAGAGCGAGCGCGTTTAATACTCGTCTTGTATGGCCGCCCTCTCGACCTCATCCTGAGTAGGCGCGCAAGCGCCGTATCGAAGGATGGGAGTCGCTCCTCCTCCGCAGGCGCGCATTTCGCCCTTCGATACGCCGCCTTCGGCGGCTACTCAGGGTGAGGATGTTGGGGGTACGGCGGAGTCTGCCCCGAGTGAAGTCGAGGGGCCACTATTCAGGGTGAGGATGGTATTACGGGCAAGGGCGACAAATGCGCCGAAGGCATTTTCCTTTGGGAGGGGTTTTCAACAGCCCCATATATGCGCCTACAGCGCCTTAAGGCCTATCCCCGCCCTATGCGCCGGATTCTGCGATACCGAATTGTTTGGCGAGCGTTTTCGCCGCCTCCTGGTAGGATTTCTGCAGTTCGGGGTTCGGCTGAATCGGGTTGTGGTACCGGCCCAGGAAGCGGTTCTCCTTGCTCCAGATTTCCCGGACCTGGAGGATGGAATCGACGGTGCCGTCGCTCTTGTCGTCAACGAACGTGTAATAGTAGCGGCTGTACTGGTTCGTGACGTTGTCGAAGAATTTCTCGTCCTTGTGGTAAATCCTCTGAATCGGGCCGGCCGGCGCCTGGAGCCTTAAGGTCCTTCCGCCGAATATCGAATCTGAAACCTCAAGCGTGTATTTCTTGTCCCCGATCGTCTGGTTGACCGAGTAGACGCTGCCCGAGAGCGTCGGTTTCCTGTCCCCCAGCGCGAAGGCGCTCAGTTTCCCGTAGAGGCTGGTGTTCACGGATTTCGAAAAGTTGTTCGAGATGCCGTAGACCATGAGCAGTATGACCGCCGCGGCCAGGAAAATGAGGGTGGGGGAGCGCTTCGTCGATTTGCCTTCTTCTTCCCTGCCCCGGTTGGTGGCCACGTCTTCCCTGATTTCGGAGAGTTCCTTGTACATCTCCTCGATCGAGAGCTCCAGAGGCTCGGGCAAGGGTTCTGGTTCGGGCGCCGCTTTCTTTGCCGGTGCGGCCGCCGCCGCGCCACCGCCTGCCGCCGCTGCCGCCGGGGCCGCCGCGCCGCCTCCAGCGAAGAAATCCGCGTTTATCTGCGTGTATTTGCTCCACTGGGAGGGCAGGTCGCCTTCCTCGAAAATGGCGTCCACCGGGCAGGCCGGCACGCAGGCCGCACAGTCGATGCACTCCACGGGGTCGATATAGAGCATGGGGCTCGAGCCGTCCGCCGCCTCATGAATGCAGTCGACCGGGCATACGTCGACGCATGCGGTGTCCTTGGTGTCGATGCATGGTTCCGCGATGACGTGGGTCATCGGAATGCGCTCCTAAAATAAAAAATCAGGGCGATTGGCTCGCGCCGCCTAAGAGAGAGGCGCTCTCTTGAACGTCGGGATGTTAGCACTATTTTCCGGGGAAACACAATCCGCGCAGGGGATAAGGGTGAGGTTTTGGGGTTTGCGATGAGAAATGGCGGGGATGAGCGAATGTCCCCCATCCACCCCCCAAACCTTGCCGTGATTTTCAACCCGTGTTAGGTTTCCGGCTCATGGAGCGCGGGAAACCGTATAGCATGCAAGAAACTGCATCAGGAATGCCTTGCAAAATGCTGAAATATTGCAGATAACGAGAACAACCACTTCTGTCCCACACCACACTTGAGGAATTTCATGGCGTCAATAAACATCGAACGCGCGCACAGGCTCAAGCGCCTGCCTCCCTATCTCTTCGCGGAAATCGACCGGATGAAGGCGGAAGTGGCAGATTCGGGAATGGACATCATCAGCCTCGGCATCGGCGACCCGGACCTGCCTACCCCAGAGCACATCATCGAAGAATTAGACGCGGCCTCGCGCAAGATCACGAACCACCAGTATCCCTCCTATGAGGGCATGCCGTCCTACCGCAAGGCCGTCGCCGACTGGTACGGCTCGCGCTTCGGGGTCGCTCTCGACCCGGCTTCCGAGGTCATTTCCCTCATCGGCTCGAAGGAGGGCATCGCCCACATTCCGCTTGCGTTCGTGGACCCCGGCGACCACGTGCTCGTGCCGGATCCGGCCTATCCCGTCTACGAGATAGGAACCTATTTCGCGGACGGGAAGGTGCACTTCATGCCCCTGACGGCGGAGAACGATTTTCTCCCCGATCTGGGCGCGATTCCCTCCGACGTGGCGAAGAACGCGAAGCTCATGTTCATCAACTACCCGAACAACCCCACCGCCGCCTGCGCGGAAGTGGATTTCTACAACGAACTCGTCGAGTTCGCCCGCTCGCACGACATCATCGTGTGCAGCGACAACGCCTACTCCGAGATGGCCTTCGACGGCTATGAGCCCATCAGCTTCCTGAACGCGGAGGGTGCCAAGGACGTGGGCGTCGAGTTCCACTCGTGCTCGAAGACCTACAACATGACGGGCTGGCGCATCGCGAGCGCCGTGGGGAACGCGGAAGTCCTGGCGGGCCTGGGTGCCATCAAGACGAACGTGGACTCGGGCGTGTTCGGCGCGGTGCAGGAAGCGGGCATCAAGGCGATGAGCGCGGACCAGGCCTGCGTGGCCGAGATGCGAAAGATTTACCAGGGCAGGCGCGACGTCGTGATGGAGGGCCTGAAAAAGCTCGGCCTCGAAGCCAATACACCCAAGGCCACGTTCTACGTCTGGGTGCGGTGCCCCGAGGGCTTCACGTCGGCCGAGTTCACGGCGCATGTTTTGAGAAACTGCGGCGTCGTCACCACGCCGGGGAACGGCTTCGGCCCCTCCGGCGAGGGATATATCCGCTTCGCCCTGACGGTTCCGGAAGCCAGGCTCACCGAAGCCCTGGAGAGAATCGAGAAGGCGGGCTTTTGATCGATAAGGCGCGTGCTTTCATCGGCGCGGGCGCCAACCTGGGCGAGCCGGTACGCCAGATTCGCCAGGCTCAGGAGCAGTTGGGGAAAGCCCCGGGGGTGAAATTTCTCGGCGCCTCGTCCTTGTATCGCACGCAGCCGATGGGGCCTGTCGAGCAGCCTCCCTTCGTCAACGCCGTTTTCTCGCTCGAACCCGAAATCGGCCCGCACGAACTTCTTTCGCTCCTCCTGGATATAGAGCAAAAAATGGGCCGCGTGAGGAAGGAACGGTGGGGTCCACGGGTGATCGACCTGGATTTGATATTTTACGGCGAAGAGGTCATCAACGAGCAGGGTATTAAAGTCCCGCATCCAAGACTTCACGAGAGGCGCTTCGTCCTCGCACCTTTGGCCGAAATCGCGCCCGACTTCGTTCACCCGGTCCTCAAGAAAACCGTTTCCGAACTGCTTGCCGAGCTTCCCGCCGTGGATTTCTGGGTCGAGAAGCTGGAACCAGAATCCCCCTGAATGCTACGCCATCGCAAAGTGACAACCATTTTGGGGCTATTGAAGAAGCCCCATTGACGGAAAAACTCCTTAGGAGCAATCCCTTGGCTGCCTTGTCAGGGGATAAAGGCAACCCCCCCTACCCCCCCTTGTCAGGGGGGCAAGAAAAAACAAAAGCCCCTCTACCCGGTGGGGGCATCGCCTTTTTATACCCCCCTGACAAGGGGGGGTAGGGGGGGGTTGGTTTTTCAGTCGAGAGGGATGTCCTCTCTATCCCCTAAAAAGGGGGTGGCATCGGGCATTCTCCTCGGGATGCCCGACCCCTCAATGGGGGAGTGGTTTTTCCGCTACTCGGTCGGAAATGACCCTAAGGGAGGAGTCATCCCATAAGCGTATGTCGATTGAGAATGCCGTTTCCCCTCATCAGGAGGACATTCAACACTCCCTTTTTTCCGCCCTTGTTTTTCCCTCTGATTTTTAAGAAGATAGAATACCGCCGCCCACTACGGTGCGTGTTGTCCGTTTTCCCTGAGATTCCCGATGAAAGTTGTTGATACGCCTCAAGATATGCGTGAGCTGGCCGAAGTTTTAAGGCGGGGCGACGCGCCGCTCGGGCTGGTTCCCACGATGGGAGCGCTGCACGAGGGGCACAAGAGCCTCATCACCCGGGCGATGGATGAGTGCGGCGCCCTCATTGTGAGTATTTTCGTGAATCCGGCCCAATTTGCGGCCGGCGAGGATTATGACACCTACCCGAGGACTTATCATGCGGATCTGGAGGCCTGCCGGGAGATGGGCGTAGCATGCGTCTATGCGCCCAAGGCGAATTCCATGTATCCCGGCGGATACGACACCTGGGTGGACGTGCCCGGCCTGGGTGCGCCTCTTTGCGGGGCTCACCGGACAGGGCACTTCCGGGGCGTCGCCACGGTCGTGCTCAAGCTGTTCACAGCTTGCCTCCCGCACCGGGCGTATTTCGGAGAGAAGGATTACCAGCAACTCGTCCTGATCCGGCGGATGGCGGATGATCTGGATTTAGGCGTAAAGATTGTTCCATGCCCGATAGTCCGCGAAGACGACGGGGTGGCGCTCAGCAGCAGGAACGCTTATCTGTCGGCTGATGAGCGCTCCCGCGCGCGCGCCATCAGCGGCGCCTTGTTCGATGCGAAAAAGACGGTGGCGGCAGGGGAGCGGTTTTCCGCCGCCATCATTCAGTCTTGCGTGGATGAGTTGGAAAAAGCAGGCTCCAGGGTCGATTACGTGGAAATCGTGGACCCTGCGACACTCGAAAGGGTAGAAACGATCAACGGCGCCGCCCGGATGGCCGTGGCGGCCTATATCGGCGAAACCAGGCTTATCGACAATATCCTATTGGAGCCTGACGATGAGGCGTAGTCTCCTCATTATCGCGGTGTTCATTCTGGCGGGGTCCGCCCTCGCGCCGATATCCCTGGTTCGGGCGCAGTTCAAGGAAACCCCGCAATCTCATCTCGAATTCGGCCTGAACACCTACCGGGATGGATTTTATGAGCCTGCGATTGATGCTTTCAGGGCTTATCTCAAGGCGGCGGGGAACAGCAAAGCGGCTTCGATCGTGCGCTATCTGCTCGCCGAAGCGCTTCGTCGTGAGGGTCGACTCAAAGAGGCCATCACGGCGTATCAGGGATTCGTGAACCGGCACCCTCGCCACGAGAGGGCCGGCGAGGTTCAGTTTCGAATCGGAGTGCTCGCCGAGCGGATCGGGGACAGAAAAAAGGCGATACGCGCCTATTCTTCCGTGAAACCCGGGCGCTACCGGATAGAGGCCGTCTACCGGGTCGCCGCGCTCAGGCTGGCGAAGCGCGAGTGGCGAGGCGCGGTCTCCTCGCTCGATGAATTCATCAAATCCGCGCCCAAAGACCCACGGGTGGAGGATGCCCTGTTCGAACGCGCCATCGCCCTGGATCACATACCGCTGATCAAGGAGGCCGAGAAGGCGTACAGTCTGGTCGTGCGCCGTTTCCCGCGCAACCCGAGAGCGCATGCCTTCAGGCTCAGGCTCGCGAAGATACAGCTTGAGCTCAAGAAGTTCGGTTCGGCGGAGAAGACGTTTGACTCTTTGTTTCAGGGAAGGCCCGGTGAGAAAAAACGCGCTGACTTGAGGCTGGGCCAGGCCGCGAGTCTTTTTGCGCAAAAGAAATACAAGAAGGCGGGTTCCGCATTCGAAGCCGTCTTGAAAATGGAGCTTTCAGGACCACAGCGCACGACGGCGGAGCGGGGCCTGGCGTCCTCCTGGTGGCGCGCCGGTGAATACGCTAAAGCCGCGCCGGCCTATCAACGGTTGATTCGGGAGCCGGCCAGGGACGGCGCCTATCTCCTGTTTTTCTTGCAAAGCGTGGAAAAAGCGGGGCTTTGTGCGGATGGAGGCAGGAAATATCTCGTTTTTGCGCTGGGCGCCCTCGGCAACGGCGCGCCGCTGCCTTCTTCTTCACGCTTCCGGATGGCGGATTGCCTGTTTCGCGCGGGCTTGAAGAAAGAGGCGCTAAGCCAATACGGCGAACTCATCCGGCGCGCTCCGAACACGCGTGAGGCGGTATGGTCCGGGCTGCGCCTGGCCGACAAGCTGGAAAAAGAGCCGAAGCGAAACACGCAAGAACTTCTCGGGCGCTATCAGCAGATATTGGCGTCATTTGGCGGGCTTAAGGCTTCGCAGAAAAAAGTCGAGCCCGAGATGATGCGGGCCGTATATCAAGGCGTTCTGCGGGCGGCGTTTATCCACAACGCGCGAAAGGATTGCGCAAGGTCCGTTGCCCAGCTGAAAGTGGTTCCCAAAGAGTTTGTCCCCCGGTCCTTGCGCTCGGAGGTGGCCTTCATGAGAGCCGAATGCGCATGGAAAGCCGGAAAATTCGATGAGGCGGGCAAGTATTTTCGACAAGTCGCCTCAGGCTCAAGACGTCCCGAACTCGCGGTTCGGGCGCGGTATCGCCTGGGCGAGTTGTCGGAGAAGCGCGGAGACAAAAAAGAAGCCTTGAAGCGTTTTCAGAGCGTATTGCCGCTTCTTCCCGAAGAGTTGAAGCGCGAGGCGCGCCTTAAAATCGGCAACCTGTATCGAGCGCAGGGCGATTTTCAAAATGCTCAGGATTTTCTCCTTCCGCTCGCGGGCGATGAGGCGGTGAGCGTTACGAGGAGACGCTCGATCTGGTATTTCCTGGCGCGAAATGCCTTCGGCGCGCGAGACTGGAAAGGCGCGGACGAGGCCTTCTCGTCCTGGATTGCGCTTGGACCGCCCGAGCCCGGCGAGGGGCTCAGGCTGTGGGCGCTTGTGTTGTTCGAGCAAAAAGACTGCGCTCGAGCCGTGAAGACGTCTCAGCGGGCGCTGCAGCATGAGAGGACGAAGAACGAGAAGTTGGCTTTACACCGGCTGCGGGCGTCATGTTTTCTGAAAGAGAACAATTTGCAGGAATTCGCGGGTGCGCTGCGCCAAATACTGGCCCTTGCGCCCCAAGACGCCGAGGTGGCTCTGAGGCTGGGGGAAGCCTTCGAGAACATGGGCGATAACGACAAAGCCGCTCAAGCCTACACGGATTTCCTGGGCAAATTTCCTGAAAACGTCAAAGCGGGTATGGTGGCCTTGCGGCTCGGCACGATTGAACTGCAAAGAAAAAGGCCCGAAGCGGCGACGGCGGCTTTTCGGACAGCATCGAAATCCAGTGATGTGAACATTTCCGGCCCCGCGTTGTTTCAAATCGCGGCGGGCTTTGAGAGGGAGGGAGAAAGAGCCAAGGCGCTGGGTCTCTTCGAGTCGTTGATGCGCACAGGTCCAGGCCATAGGGAGTGGGTGCGCCTGGCGACCTGGCGCGCCGCGGCGATTCGTGAATCTCGCCGGGAGTGGAAGAAGGCCATCGTCCATTACCAAAGCATTGCGGCGCTCGATAACGGCCATGTTTCGGGACGCATGAGAGAGGAAATCAAGAAAGCGAGGTTGAGGATTCGCCGGCTTGAGTCATATTTGGCTTCGGTAAAGGAGCGTGACTGGAAAATGAAGAATCAAAAGCCGATGCTGCGATGAGGGATGTATGATTAGATACGTGGCGTATCATCTCGGGTGCAGGCTTCTCCTTGGCCTGGCGGTCATATGCTGTGGCGGTCTGGGAGCGGAAAGCGCCGCATGGGCCCAGGATCAAAACGCCGCCAAGGCGAAGCAGCTGTCTGTCGCCTTGCCAGAAGTCGTGATCGAGTCGCCCAGTATCGAGCATCTCATCGCGGCTCGTGTGCGTCCCGTCCCACCCAAGCGATTGGGTGTTCGTCTTCCCGTCGTTTTTGTAGAGCCTCAAATCCCGCCCGTTCGCTTGCCCGCTCGCCCGATGCCGCCTGAGAAAAAACCGGACTTGGATTTGACGCTATACTTCGGCGCTCAGTCGGATGATTTTGTCGATGAAAGCGAGCATTTCAACACGGCGCTTGCGTATCTGCAAAAAGGCTCGCCGGTGGAGGCGCTCGCTCTTTTCGATGGATTGGCGAAAAAAACGAAGGTTCATTTCTGGCGCGCGGCGGCTCTCTTCTGGGCGGGAGAGACGCTTCTTGGTCTGAGAAAACCTCAAGAAGCCAGGGAGAGAAAAGAAAGGTTGTTGAACTCGCTGCTGACCGCCGGTCTGCATTACGTGTCGGCTGCAAGATATGCCCTGGCGCAAGAACATTGCGAGGTGCGTGATTATGAAGGGTGCCTCAGCATGTTGGAAGGGCAGTCGTGGGAAACGGGCGAACTGGCCTATGAGGAGACGATTTTCCTGAAAGGCTGGGCGCAGGCGAAAGCGGGCACCGTCGATGAAGCGATCGAGACATGGACGACGCTCGCGGATGCGAAGGGGCGTCTCGCGTTTCAGGCCCTTGTGGCGCTCGGACATCTCCATCTTCAGAGAGGAAACTATGCTCAGGCGGAAGAACGCTATGCGGCGGCTGAGGCACTCGGTTCAGGGACAGGTAGGCTCGCTGACGTTCTACAGGGCGAAGCGCTTTACGGTATGGGATGGACCCGGTTGTTCCTGGGCCGGATCGAAGGAGCAAAAAGCGCTTTTTCTCTGTTCATGCGTCATCACTCGAAGCATCCCCTCAAAGTTTTCGTGCAGGCGGGTTTGATTTCCACTGAAATCGAGTCGATTCATCATAAACCCCGTGAAAGATTAGAAAAATTAAAAGCCCGCCTTCTGAGATTCTCTAGCGCGAATCGCCGAAAAAAGCTCTCTGGCGCTTTGCGCCTTCAATTGGCCTGGAAGCTGTTCCGAATCGGAGTGCATGAAGAAGCATCCATTCTGGCGGGAAAGGTAAGCGATGAGTTTCCGCTCGGCAGAATCTATCGCATAGCGAGAATCGTGGAAGGGCTGTCTCAATACCATCTTGACAAAGTGAAGCGCGCCTACGGGATCCTGCGCTTGGGTGCTGATTACCCGCCGGTTTCGGTTGATCGTCTTGCGGAACAGGATGCTGCTCGTTCTGCGGCGATGGCGACGGCCTTTGCCGCATTCAGGCTCCGGGATTTCAAAGGCGCTTTGGATGTATTGAAACATTGGGCTTTCTTGCCGGGCAGAGGCCCCGCGATATCGCCGGATGGCCTGGCCATGTTGTGGTATGGAGAGGCGGCCTTCGAATCAGGCAATCTGGATGAGTCTGCTCGCGCTTTTCGGGCGGTTCCCAGGCAGTCGCCCGAGTATTACCGCGCCTTGGGAGGTCTTGCGTGGGTTCAGTACCGGAAGAAGAACTGGAAAGAAGCGGCGCTCGCCTTCGATCGCGTATTCGAGCATACACCGGGGGGCGCCCTGGCGGCGGAAGCTCTCGCTCGCGCCGGTGAGGCTCGCTTCAACCTCAGAAACTACGACGGCGCTTTACAGTCTTTCGAAAGAATAGAGAAGAAATACAGGGGAAGCGATGTCGCCAAGGAAGCGTTGTATCAGAAGGCGAAATTGCTGTTCAGGCGCAATCGTTTCGATGCGGCGGAGAAGAACTTTCATGATTTTTTGAAGCGCTACCCCAAAAGCAAAGCGGTGGCAGAGGTACAATATATACTGGCGCTGATTCCTTTCCGGAAGGGCGATTACTCCTTGGCGCGCAAGAAACTTCTTGAATTTCGCGAAACATATAAAGATTCCGCCCTGGCGGGCGATGCATATTTGCGCCAGGCCGACGCATCGTACAACGAAAGACGATACAGAGAAGCGAATCTCTTATACCGTCTGATGATGAATAAATATCCTTCTCACCGGAAGTTCTCGGAAGCCGTCTATGGCCGTTTGCTCAGCCACCTTCAGCTCGGGGAGTATGTGAAGTTCTTGTCAGGCGCGCGCGAGTATATTGACCGGTATCCGGAGAGCAACCTGAGCATTTCCCTGGCTTTTCAGATGGGCGAGGTTTTGCTCACGCAGAGGAACACGGGAGATGCCCTGAAAGCGTATAAGGATGTCATCGCACAATATCCGAGCAACGACCTGGCCGCTTATGCCCTTTTGCGAATGGCGGGCATCCATCGAGGCAAAAAAGATATCGACAAAGCCCTTGATTCATACGAGACTTTGTTGACCCGGTATCCGGAAGGCGGCTTTCGTGCTGATGGGCTTTTTGGCGTTGGGGAAACCCTGGCCGGCATTGGACGGTGCGCAGAGGCGAAACAGAAGCTTACGGAATTTTTGGAGACATTCCCGGGTCATGACTATGAAATGCTGGCTCGATTCGCCTTGGGGCGCTGCCTGGTTCGGCTGGTTGAAAATGCTGAGGCGCTCTCTCACCTTGTGATGGTCATGAACAATGAATTCGCAGGTATGGACTTGCGAAGTCAATCCGCGCTCCTGGCGGCCGAGCTATACAGGAAGCGAAAAAAATATGCCGATGCGCAACGCGCGCTGGGCTTCGTGGTCGAGTTTGGTGCGCGGGAACTGGCGGCGGAGGCGTTTTTCGCGCATGCGCGGATTTCTTCTGAGCGCAGAGGTCCGGGAGCGGCGGCTGAATACTTGAAGTTGACCTATCGATACCCGGATCAGAAAATGTGGGTAGCGCGGGCATTTGATCGTGCCGGTGGGTTGTATGAAAGAGCGGGCAAACGCACGCTTGCCCTCCGGATTTACCGGAAGATGAGTAAAGCAGTTGAAATTCCCGCGTTTAAACGAAAAGCCCGAATCGCCATCAGGCGAATAACGAAGCAAATCAAGAAGCGTGCACGTCGATGAAAATTGAAGGCTCCCATTTATTCAAAGGTACATATTGATGTTCGAATTTTTGGCCAGAGGCGGGGTGTTGATGATTCCGTTGGGTGTTTGCTCCATCTTGGCCTTGGCCATTGTTCTGGAGCGGACCCTGAATCTACGCACCAAGAAAATCATTCAGCTCGATATTTTGCAGCAAGTCAGGGATTTGGTTGCGGAGAACCAGGTTTCTGACGCCATGACGCTTTGTCGGCGCTATCCATCCGTCATGGGCAGGATACTGCTCGTTACGATAGCCAATCACGATAGAGAACGGGAAGAACTCCGCTCTGTCGTAGAAGACGCGGGCAGACAGGAGGTTACTACGCTCGACAGGAATCTGGGCGCCTTGGGAACGATTGCCGCCATCGCGCCATTGCTGGGCCTCACCGGCACGGTTTTCGGCATGATTCGCACCTTCGCCATCATCAGTGAGAAGGGAATTGCTCATCCCAGCCAACTTGCCGGCGGCATCAGCGAGGCCCTCATCACGACGGCGACCGGACTCGTCATCGCGATACCCACGCTCATTTTTTACAACTATTTCACCAATAAGGCGGACCGCCTCATCCTGGAAATCGAAAAACATTCTTACCGGGTCGTCGAGACGCTGAAGAGGTGAGGAAAAAATGAGGTTTCGAGAACTCCGGCGGGTACGGGCCGAACCCGGCATGACGGCAATGATCGACATCATCTTTTTGCTGCTCTTGTTCTTTGTCCTGAGCTCTTCATTCGTCCTCCAGCCGGGCGTCAAGGTGGAGTTGCCACGGACTGTCACACAGGAACATCCTGTCCGCAAGGATTTAATCCTCATCATCTCGCGAGATAAAAGGGTGTTTCTGAATAATGATCAGGTGCCCCTGAAATCGCTGTGGGGCCGGTTGATAGAAGAGCTGAAAGTGCAGCCGGAGGGCCTGATGATCATTCGAGCGGACAAGGGCGTGCCGCATGGTCTCGTGGTGCAGGTGATGGATATCGCCAAACAAGCGGGCGCCCTTCGAATGTCGATTGCGACGGCGCCGACGAAACGGGTGCAGAAAAAGTAGACGAAATAGCCCCGAAGGAGGCAGGCTCAAAATACCATGAGCTTTTCACTTGTCCTGACGATCCTGGTTTCCATCGCCCTTCATATGGGATTGATTCTGCTCGGTCCTGCCGTCAAAATGCCGACGATATTCGCCGGACAACCCGAAAGAATGGAAGTCGACCTTGTGCGCCGTGAGGTTCCCATCCCTGAAGCGCTGCTTCCGAAAGTACTGCCCGAAGTTCCTTTGCCGAAACCACTTGATTTGAGCCGTATGCTTCAAAAAGAAGTTATGACGGAGCGGGACTTGAATCTGGACGCAAATACGAAGCTCGAAGCGCCGGATCCGGGGACTTTGCCTGAGAGCAAGCCGCTGCCCGACGCCCCCGCATTGGATATGCCGAAGCCGTTGCTCACACCTGGCGGGATACCCTCGGTGGGCGCTTTGCAGGCGGACGGGGCGCTGGAGGATATTGTTTTGCCGATAGAAGAAAAAGCGGGAGAGTCGAGGGGTTTGAAGCGCAGAAAAAAAGTAGCTTTACCGGCTTCCGAAACGGACCGGAAAATGTTGGAGCAATTATCGCGCCTGAGCTTCTCCCGCCCTTCCAGGCAGAAGAGGCGAACCAACATCGCGGGGCCTGCGGCAAGGCGAAGAATCCTGTTTCAGCCGAAACCCCCGAAGCTCGAGAGGCTCGAAAGCACAACGGAGATCGTTCTCAAGTTTTGGGTGTTGCCCGACGGCACGGTCGGCCGCGTCATTCCGACCAGAAAAGCGAGCGCTTACCTCGAAGGCCTGGCCTCGAACCACCTGAAGCGCTGGCGTTTCAGTCCACTTCCCCCGGGCGCCGAAGACAAGGAACAATGGGGCGAAATCACCTTCCGATTTCTCTTGCGCTGAGGAGTATTGTTTTGGAATATGAAGCTACGGGTTTGTTTTACGAGGAATTCGAAGAGGGCAGGGCGTGGAAGACCGCCGCGCGAACGATAGGGGAGTCCGACGTCAACGCCTTCTCCGCCTTGACGGGCGACTACACCTATCTGCACACCGATGCGGAAGCGGCGGCCAAGACGCCTTTCGGGGAAAGGGTGGGCCACGGGCTGCTCGGGCTTTCCTTTCTCATGGGCTTGGTGACCAGACTCGGGATCGTCGAGGGGACGGTGGAGGCGTTTTTGGGCCTGGAGTGGCGCTTCCGCGGTCCGATTTGCTTCGGCGATACGATTTCCGGCGAGGTCGTGGTGAAATCAAGGCGCATCTCCAGCAAGGGGCAGGGGTTGGTGACGCTCGCGCTCAGGCTCCTGAATCAGCGCGATGAGCTCATCCACGAGGGCGACGTCACCATCATGGTGGAACGAAGAGAAAAGGAATAGATATATTTATCCGATGTATTATCCGTTAGTTATGATGCTAATTCGAAGAATCCACTAGAAGGATTTCCTCGCCCGGTTCTCTCCGGTTGGGCATTATCAGTGGTACAGGTGATGTCAGCCCCTGTGTCTGTCCCGAGCAGGGAACCCTCACCCCCCAACGATGGGCGGGAACACGCAGAGCTCGGCTCCCTCTGGAATCACGACAGATTTCTTCGCGTGCCGCCCGTCGAGCAGGACGATATAGGCTTCCTCATAAGGTATCTCGAAGCGGTCGAGTACGTCGTAAATGCTGGTTCCTTCCGGCAGGGTGATTTCGGCGGCGCCCTCCGCATCCTGTTCGGCGGGCATCTTCTCCGCAAAATCGGCGAACAATTTGATGCGGATCTTCATGGAATACCTCTCGAATCTTTCTTCCTGGGCCAGCACAGTGCCTTATGCATCACTTGTTAAGTCGTATCTTCAAGACCCGCTACCCGGCATCTCTCTCGCGCGCGCGAGGGCCGCCTCGATCACCCCCTTGAGGGGCACTCCGCTTTCCTCCGCAAGCCGCCTGCAGTCCTCGTATTCGGGTGCGAGGTTCGTGACGGCTCCCTCGAAGGTTCCTTTCTTGACGCGCACTACACCCCACGGCAATTCGACCTCCATCCATTCGCGCTCGGCCACCGCGCGATGCGTCGTGCGATGGCGAACGCCAAGGGTCGAAGTTTCGCGGAACAGGAAGCGGGTTAAGGCGTCTTGTTTCGCCAGGGGACTTAAAATCGTGAGCAGTTGCCCGGGCCTTCCCTTCTTGCCCGTCACGGGTATCGAGAATGCGTCGAGCGCGCCCGCCTTCAAGGCCCCTTCGATGACGTGGGGGAAAAGCTCAGGAGTCATATCGTCGATGTTGGCTTCGAGCACGGCGATGGTGCTAGGCGGCGCATCGCCTTCCTCACTCGTCTCGCTTTCGCCCAGAAAGGCGCGGACTACGTTGGGAGTGTCCGGCTGATCCTTATCGCCCGCGCCGTAGCCCACCCGCGTTATCGTCATTTCGGGCACGGGGCCGAAAAATTCCGCGCTCTCGGTGAGCAGCAAGGCCCCCGTGGGCGTCAGAACCTCGCCCTCGAGATTGTTCTGCGCTACGGGCACGCCTTCGAGCAGCTTCGCCGTCGCGGGTGCTGGAACCGGCATTCGCCCGTGAGCGCACTGCACGAAACCGCTTCCCGTCGGCAGGGGAGAGGCCGCCACCCTCTCGATTCCCAGCATGTGGAGACCCAGGAAATAGCCCGTGACGTCGATAATCGAATCCACCGCGCCGACTTCATGGAAATGGATTTCGTCCAGCGAGACGCCGTGGATGCCCGCCTCCACGACGCCCAGGCGGTGAAAGGCTTGGATGGCGCGGCTCTTGGGAACTTCCGGGATCGGCGCTTTTTCGAGGATTTCCCGAATCTGGCTGTAGGAGCGGCCATGATGGTGCGCGCCGTGGGGGCCTTCTCCTTCGGGATGATGGTGCGTTTCATGGGTAATGTTTACTCTGAACTTACTCGACGTAACTCCTTGTTTCAAAATGCTATCATTCGATAGCGAATAGCCTTCGATTTCCAGCTTCGCAAGCTCGCCTTCGAGGGCCGTGAAGTCCAGCCCCAGATCCAGCAGGGCGCCCACGAGCATATCCCCGGCAGCCCCCGCAAAGCAGTCGAAATAGATCGTTTTCATGAGGCGGCCGTCTGCTGGTTGATGAGGTGCGCCTGGCAGGCCGCGCCGAAGCCGTTGTCGATGTTCACCACGCTAAGCCCCGAAGCGCACGAGTTCAGCATGGCGAAAAGCGCCGTCAGTCCGCCCAGGTTCGCGCCGTAGCCCACAGACGTGGGCACCGCGATGACGGGGCAGGCCACCAGGCCTGCGACCACCGAGGGCAGGGCGCCCTCCATGCCCGCCACGGCGATGATGACGTTAGACTCGCGCAGGGTCTCGACTTCCGCCAGGAGGCGGTGCAGGCCCGCCACGCCCACGTCGTAGACGCGCGTCACCTCGGAGCCCAGAACCCGCGCGGTCACCGCCGCCTCCTCGGCGACGGGCATGTCGGAGGTGCCAGCGCAAACGACCGTGACGGAGCCGACCGGAGCGGGCGGAGTGCTGCACGGGATTTCGACGATGCGTGCGGTTTCGTGGTGGTTCGCGCGTGGTGAGAGTTCGAGCAGGGCTTCGGCCTGTTCCGCGCCTGCGTGAGTGACCATGACCGTCTGGTCTCTCGCCATCAGGCTCCTTGCGATTTCGACTACTTGTTCCCTGGTTTTCCCCGCGCCGAAGATGACTTCTGGAAATCCGTTTCTGAGAGCGCGGTGGTGATCCACCCGCGTGTGGCCCAAGTCCTCGAAGGGCAGGTCCCGAAGACGCGCGGCGGCTTCATCAGGCGCGAGACGGCCCCCTTTCACCTGCTCGAGGAGTTCGAGGATGAGGTTCGGGTTCACGAGAGGATGAGAAGATCGGGCTTGCGCTCGGTCTTGAGTACTTCGTTCATGCTCCCCGAGCGGAAACCTTCGAGATCGATGGTCACATAGATGAAGCCGGCCTCTTTCATCTGGGCGATCACTTTCCTGGAAATCTCCCCATCGACCAGCCGGGCAATGTCGGCTCTGGGCACCTCGATTCTGGCGACGTCGCCGTGGTGGCGCACCCGCAACTGGCGGAAGCCCAACTCCCGCAATCCGCTTTCCGCCTTTTCGACCTGGGCGATTTTCTCGGGCGTGATGCGGTCTCCGTAAGGGAACCGGCTCGAGAGGCACGCTTGCGCTGGCTTGTCCCAGGTGGGGAGGCCGAACGATTGCGAGAGGGTACGGATGTCCTCTTTCGTCATCCCGACTTCCATGAGCGGGCTTCGCACGCCCAGCTCCCGCGCCGCCTGCATCCCGGGCCTGTGGTCGCCCACGTCGTCGGCGTTCGAGCCGTCGACGATGACGGACGTCTTCTCTTGGGCCGCCACGCGGTTCAAGACGGTATAGAGTTCGTTCTTGCAGAAATAACAGCGGTTCGGCGGGTTGTTCCCGAACGATTCATCCGCTATTTCGTCGGTGTCCACGATGAGGTGGCGAATCCCGATTTGCGCTGCGAGTGTGCTGGATTCTTCGAGTTCGGATGCGGCCAGGGTGACGGAGCGGCCCGTGACGGCGAGCGCGCCTGAGCCCAGAGTGTCGTGGGCCACTTTGGCCAGAAAGGTGCTGTCCACGCCCGCAGAGAACGCGACCAGAACGCTCCCCATCTCCTTGAGGGTTTGTTCGAGTCTTTTCAGTTTCGTGTCGGGCTTCGCATCGCTCAAGATGAACCTCCGTTCGACGGCTGATCCGCCATATTCTAGCCCGTCCGCCTCGCTGAGGGCAACGCATCGACATTCCGGGCTTCATGGCGTATGACAATATCCGTCGCTCGGGCGAAGAACCCCACGACCGGAGGGTTGATTGGCCGGTGTGGCCAAATCACTTCGGATGGTCTATATGTTCGCCGTTCGGGGAGTTCGAGACGATGAAGAGGACATAGAGAGGGTGAGGCTTTGAACGTGGAAGAGCTGCTGAGAAAGGGCGTTTCGTCGCTTAAGGCTTATGTGCCGGGGCGCTCCATCGAGGAGGTGGCCGCCGAGTACGGGCTGAGCGGGGTCGTGAAGCTTGCCAGCAACGAGAACGCGCTCGGACCCGTGCCTGGGTCGATGGATGCGATTCGCGGCGCGCTCGAGGGCCTGCACCGCTATCCCGACGGCGGGGCGAAGGCGTTGGTGGAACGCCTGGCGAAAAAACTGGACGTCTCCCCATCGAGCATATTTATGGGAAACGGAGGCGACGACGTGCTCTCTGTATTGAGCAGGACGTTTCTCAACGAAGGCGACGAGGTGATTATCCCCCAGCCCACCTTCAGCCCCTATGCGCACGTGAGCCGGGTGATGGGCGCGAGGGTCGTTTTCTCGCCTCTGCTTGAGATGCGAATCGATTTGGCAGACGTTCTCGATAAAGTATCTGCGCGAACGAAAATCATCTTCCTCTGTTCGCCGAATAACCCCACGGGCGGGATACTGGCTGAAGATGAACTCGTCGCCTTTCTCGAAAGACTGCCCGAAGGTCTTCTCGTACTCCTGGATGAGGCCTACGGCGATTTCGCCGACGATCCGGCCTATCCCGACAGTGTCTCCCTGATCGACCGCTTCCCGCTCGTCGTCCTGCGCTCGTTCTCGAAAATATACGGTCTGGCCGGCCTTCGTGTGGGTTTCGCCGTGAGCCGGGAGGGCGTCGTCGGGTACATGAACCGCGTCCGCGAACCATTCAACGTGAATCAGCTCGCGCAGGCGGCGGCCTTGGCCGCGCTTGAGGACGACGACTACAAAGAACGCGCCGTCGCCCTGGTGCGCGAGGGCAGGGAAGCGCTCTATGCGGCGTTCGGCGAGATGGGGCTCGAATGCGTCGAAAGCCAGGCCAATTTCATCTTCGTGCGCGTGGGCGACGGCGACGCGGCGATGGACGCCCTGATGCGCGAGGGCGTCATCGTTCGTCCCGGCAGCGCATTCGGACATCCCGAATGGATTCGCGTGACCGTCGGACTGGAGGCGGAGAACGAGCGATTCCTCTCGAAGCTCAAGGATTTTCTCGCCTGAAGTTGCTGTGCATCAGTAATTCTCCCCTACGAATCCACCTCTGTCTCTTGCAGATCGACCTCATTGCGGCTCTTGCCGGAATGACGATCATCGGCGAAGGATTCGCCATGGAACGTATTTGAAAATAAAAAGCCCCCGGCGCCGGACATTACACCTCCAGCGTCGGGGGTTTCATATTGTATCTGGTGATTCTCGAATCAGGCGCCCTCAATAACCCGCGTTTATTTGTTCACTGCGTCCTTGAGGCTTTTGCCTGCGGAGAACTTGGGCGCTTTGCTCGCCTTGATGGAGATTGTTTCGCCCGTTTGCGGGTTGCGCCCCGTGCGTGCGCTTCGTTTAGAGACGGAAAAAGTTCCGAATCCGACCAGAGAAACGCGATCTCCATTTTTCAGGGCTTGCGTCACGGAATCAAGCAGAGACTTGAGAGCCCGGTCCGCGGCTGCTTTCGAGATGCCGGCGTCCCCGGCGATTTTTTCTATCAGGTCGGATTTCTGCATATGGGTCTCCCTTCCACGTTCGATTACGGGCTATATAGAAACAATTGATGTCACAAATTTTTTCACGAGGAAGTTCAATCTATCGTAGCCGCGCGGAGAGGTCAATAGATAACATGTCAGAGCGCAGGATTTTTTCATCGACAGGCACACTTTTATACCTGCAAGTAACCTCGAATCAAATGTTTAGAAAGTTCAAAATCTTTAACAAATCTTTAAGAGAAGGAGGCCGTATTGCGGCTAATTTGTATCACATTAACTGAGTGGGCGTTTCGAACTAGCGGAGCGACAGACCGGTGCGGCGCGGCATTTTGCGGAGTCGCTCGTAGCGCGCGACTGTGGGCTGGTCGAGCAGGGGCTTGGGTTCGTTCTCGAGGTTTTGCTGGTGGACGTCGTCCGCGAAGCCCTGGATGCCGACCCTGGGAAGCGCCTTGCCGATGAAGCGTTCTATATTCTTGACGGGCGTGATTTCGCCGGGCGACATGAGCGTCATGGCGTAGCCGATGCGGCCCGCGCGCGCTGTTCTGCCTGCGCGGTGGACGTAGTCCTCCGGGTATTCGGGCACGTCGTAATTGATGACGTGTGATATGCCCGTCACGTCGATACCGCGCGAAACGATGTCCGTCGCTACGAGGATGCGGTGCTTGCCCTGGCGAAAGCCCGCCAGCGCGCGCTCTCTCTGACGCTGGCTTCTGTCGGAATGAATCTTGGCGACGGAGATTTTCTCGTTTACCAGGAAATCGCACAACACATCGGCGCCGGCCTTGGTTCTCGTGAAGATGAGAACGCTGGTGGGGTTGTATTTGTCGATGATGCCCAGTACGCCGCGCGGCTTGTTCACCATGCTGATGGGGTAGACCCCGTGGTGGATGCCCTCCGCCGGTGTCGATGGCGGCGAAATGTTGATTTGCACCGGGTCGCTCACCGCTCGATTCGCCAGGTCCTGAATTTTTTCGGGCATGGTGGCGGAGAAGAGCATGGTCTGCCGCTTTTTGGGCAGGCGTTTGAGGATTTCGGTGATTTCCTCGGCGAAGCCCATGTCCAGCATGCGGTCGGCCTCGTCGATGATGAGTATATCCAGTTTTCTGAAATGGACGGACTTCCGGTTCAGGTGATCGAGCAGCCTGCCGGGCGTGGCGACGACGATGTCCACCTTCTCCTGAAAAGCCTGGAACTGGGGTTCGTAGTCCACTCCGCCGTATATGACGGCGCACGATGTTTCAAGGTGTTTTCCCAACCGGTGGAATTGCTCCGAGACCTGGATGGCGAGTTCCCGTGTGGGCGTCAGGACGAGGCAACGCGTGCCCGAACCGCCTTGTAAGTGTTCGAGCGTAGGCAGTGCGAATGAGGCTGTTTTCCCCGTGCCCGTCTGGGCGCAGCCGATGATGTCTCGGCCTTCGCGCGCGACGGGTATGGCCTCGCTCTGGATGGGGGTGGGGGCATCGAACCTGAGGCCATGAATCCCGCGGAGCAACTCCGGCCCGAAGCCGAGTTCACGGAAGCCCTCGGGCGCATCGTCGACGTTAAAATCGCCCACGCCGAAGTCGACCGGGTCTTTTTTGTATGTGACGCCGTTATACGAGGGATTCGGGGCTTTCTGGGGGGATTGCGGCGCGGCCTGCGCTCCCGCCGCCGCGTGTTTTTTGTTGCGGCGTTTTCTTTTCCTTCTGTTTTTGGGTGGTTGCCCGTCGTTTTCCGTTTTTTTCGATTCTATGTTTGTTGCGTTTTGCTTGTGCAAGGGTTCTCCATTACTTTGTCTTCTCCGTGACCGCCTGCGCCGACGGCGCGGTTTCGCGGCATTCGTCTCTTCCGGGTCGGTATTTCCCCGCGGGGATTCACCGTTGAGAGGTGTTGAGGCGGATAGCGGGTCTCTCCGCCCGGCATGGTCTGCGGATGATATGGAAGCGGATTCCTGAACCTCGGGACTGGACTGGTTATCAGGGGCTTCTGCTTTGCTTTTGGAGCGTATGATGCTCGCTAAACGTTTGATAATTCTCACGATGAATGTTTATAGGGAAGATGCTCGCGTCTGTCAAGCGCGAAACTCGAGGACTTGCAGCTGTTGGAGGAGAGCCTGTTCATGAGGGAAAAAGGGGTCGTATTGTGGCATCAGGAGACCATCGACGCGCGCGAGGTTTCGCGATTCGCTAAGTGGTGCGAGGATTCAGGTCTGGATTCGCTCTGGATTCCAGAAACCTGGGTTCGCGACGGGAGCATTCTTATCGCCATGGCGGCGCAGGCGGTGGAGCATATCAAGCTGGGAGCCGCGGTGTTCAACATCTACGGGAGAACGCCCGGCCTCATGGCCCAGACGGCGGCGGAGCTCGACGTGTTGAGCGATGGCCGCTTCCATCTGGGACTCGGCTCTAGCGGCCAAGTAGTGATTGAGAACTGGCACGGGATTCCCTTCGGCAGTCCCCTGAAGCGCTCCCGGGAGATGGTCGAAGCCCTGCGCCAGGCGTTCCGGGGCGAGCGCGTGAAACTGGACGGTGAAATCTACCGGATGAGCGGCTTCAAGCTCAGGCGAAAGCCGGTGCAGGAGCGCCTGCCCATCTATCTGGGCTCGAACGGCCCGAACTATACGAGGCTGACCGGGGAGATAGCAGACGGTTGGATTCCTTTCTGCATCCCGTTTTCTAGAACAAGGGATGCGCTAAAATTCCTGGAAGAGGGCGCCGAATCGGCGGGTAGGGCGATCTCCGAAATTGACGTGGCGCCTTTCGTATACACGGCGCCTTTTGACGATATCGACCGCGCCCGCGCACTCGTGAAGCCCGAACTGGGCTTCTACATCGCCGCGATGGGCGACTACTACCAAGCCCAGCTCACGCGCTGGGGCTACGGGGAAGACGCCGACAACATCCGCGCGGCCTGGCGGAAGGGCGGCCGCAGGGCAGCGGGAGAGGCGCTTTCTGATGAACTTGTGGATGACCTCGCCATCTGCGGCCCCAAGTCCAGATGCAACGAAATGCTGGCCGCTCTGAGGGAAATGGGCGTCACGCAGCCGCTTTTCCGGATCCCCGACGAGACGCCCGAAGAAGACGTGAAGCGTGCGCTTGGGACATTGGGAGAACTCGACTAGCAAACTATGCGGGGTATCGCCCCCAACCTGCGATGTGGCCCCTCAGATAACAGATTTGTCCGATGTGCGAGAGGTGATCGCCGAGAAACCTTCCCAGGACCAGGCCGAGCTTGATGGGCTTCTTGGTGTAGAAATCGATTTCTTCCCGGTCGAGGTCCGCTGCGCTCAAGCCCGAGAGGCAGGGAAGCGTTTGCTCGCGTACCGCTTCAAAATAGCCCATTAGGGCGTCCTTGCTGACTTCAAGGGCCAGGACTTGTTCGAGGGTGAACCCCACGCCCGTGCATTCGGCGTCGGGTTCCATGCCGAACCGCTCGTGCCACTTCCCCTCTATCCAGAGTTCCGGGGTTCCGCCGAGGAACGAAAACGTCCTGTCCTCAAATCGCGTCATGTGCCAGATGAGCCAGCCCATGGGGTTGTCGTTCGGGCCGGGTTGAAACATGAGGTCTTCATCGGTGACGTCTTCCATGACCTCTCTGAGCCGCATACCGTAGGCTTCGAGGCGCTCCTTGATGATTGTCGGCGCATCCATTCCGGATTTCCTCCGTTCGTTACAGAAACGAAAAACGCCCCTCGAAAACAGGGGCGCTTTTCAAAGACGAACTTCGCTAGATAGCCGTGCCGGCGCGTGCGGTGAAGACGGTGTGCTCCATTTTGGGCATCCCCTCGAACTTAGGGTCCTCGTTCACCATCTTGGCCAGATATTCATCCACGTGCTCCGCATTGGACCAGGTGCACTTGTAGGCCACCTTCCCGTCCTTGCCGATGAGCCAGATGGTGTTCGGCAGGTCTCCGAGCATGGCGTGCACCTTCTGGTCCATCTCGTCGACCAGGATGTTGGTTTCCATGTTCTTTATCTCGGCCAGCTTCTGGGCATAGCTCTGCTTGTGCTCGTAGGATTCGTGGTTTCTGATCTCTGGAAATCCGCGCTCGCCCGCGTGGGGTTCCCTCACGTAGAGATTGAAGACGACCACGTCGCGGTCCGCGTATTTTTCCTGCAACTCCTCATAAAACGGCACCTGCCGCCTGTATGGCGGTCACGTGATGGCGCCCGTGGTGATCACCACGTATTTCTTGCCCAGATAATCCGACATGCGGTGGGTGTTTCCGTGAATGTCCTTGAGTTCGAAGTCGGGGAAGGGGGTGCCGGGAGGTAGTACGTTCGGAAATTTCTCATAAAAACTCTTGACCCGTTTGCTCGTGACGAGTTTGATGGTCTTCCATAGATTCAGATACTGCCAGGACCAAAAACCCGCCAGCGGCCCCCAGGGTTTCGGGACGGAATCGTTAGCCGGCCTCATATAAGGAAACTCCTCTGCGATGTGCGCTGAATTGTATGATGGCGTATGCCCAGTTCTCTTGTTTACCCAATCGCCGGATGAAAAACAACCGCCCGAACGTGGGATCGAAAGACGGTTCCCGGAGGGCGAATTTCTTGAATTTTTTTCACTTTATATTTCAAATTCTAATGCCGTTTATCTAAAGCAGATTGTAGGAATTAAAAATCGAACGACAGTTGCGGCTCTTTCTCCGCCGAAGCGTCTTTTGGGGGATGATTCGAAGAAACATTCTCTTCTCCTTGGGTGCGTGGCGGTTTTGTCGGTGGTTTCTTTGCGCCGGCATCTCTTGATGGTGGAGAAGCGGACACTCTGGATTCGCCCGGAAGGGGCCAACTCGGATCTCTCGCTTCGGAGCGGGCTGCCCCGCTTGGTTGTTCCCGATTCTGATAATCGTTTCTCGACTTGGCGTCTGCGGCCGCCATTTCAAACGCCCTCGTCAAATTTTCAGGTTTTTGCCAGGCGGCCTCTTGCGGGGATGCCCGCTCCGCGCCCTTCATGCGCATGAGTTTGGTCTTGAGGTCCTCGATGCGCGCGTAAAAGCCGGGGCTGTGGGGCGTGGAGGGGATTCGGAGCAGTTTTCGGTCGATGTGGTGCATGAGTTCGTGGATGAGGGTATCCAGAAACGTCTTGCCCGCGACGACCTGCTTGCGAATCGACGTGAGGTTGGCGATTTCGATTACCGCGCTGTCGCAGCGATAGACGCCGTAGAGCTTGTAGGCGAGTTTTCCGCCGCGCAGCTTGTGGGGTTGCCGCTCTGCGAACACGCGCAGGTGCGCGGGGGAGATTTTGAGGCTGCGACAGATGTTGTCGAGCAGTTTCTGGCCCAGCGCTTCGCGCTCTTTTGCGCTCGTGGACGCGATGAGTTTTCCGGTGAGTTCGCGTTCCCGGGATGCGGGTTGGTATTCGAGTGCCGGGATTTTGTTGGAGCGGGTGAAGTCCGGCGTATCGCGGCGCCTGCCCATGGGATAGCCGTTTCCGAGACGAGTCCGGGCGGAACAAGTCGCAGATATGCGATGGGTTAACGAGTCAGGATTATACGCGAATCAAGCGCCCGTGGCGAGAGACCTGGTTTCCGGCCTAGTCGGTTTCCAGAATCTCCTCAATCGTCACGATCCGCCTTTCTGAATTGCTCTTGAGAATCGCCCGCATGATGGCGAGCGCCCGTACCCCGTGGCGTCCGGTAACTTCTGGGTCCCTGTCTTCCCGAATGGCGCCGACGAGGTCGTCGAATTGCTCGCGGTTGGCGAGGAGCCTTCCTTCCACCAGGTCGTGGTCGAGTTCCACGATTTTGGTTTCCAGACCACCCATCAGGTCGATGGGCCGCTTGAGGGTCGGGTTTTCCGTCGTGGAGAGGCTCAGGTTCGCCTCGGTGCCCTGAATGTCGTATGCGAAGTGAAACGGAGCCAGATAGCTGCTCGAAATGACGCCCATCAAGCCGCTCTTGAAGCGCAAGATGGCGGCGGCGGCATCTTCCTGGGGGTTGGGGCCGCCCACCTTGGCGCATGATCCGCTCACCTCGTCCACGTCGCCGAAGAGGTATTCCATCATGTCCGCAAGGTGGATGGTGTAGCTGTAAAGCGGCCCGCCCGGGTTCTCCGTGGCGTCCCACCGCATGCTCTGGGGACCGGAGGTGAATCCGTGGTTGTTGGAAAATGTGGCGACCGTGTAGTTCACCAGGCCCAAATCCCCGCTATCCACGATTTCCTTTGCCTTGCGGAACATCGGCCAGCGCCTGAAGTTCTGTCCCATGTGGAGTTTGACGCCGTGGTCTTTGCACGCCTGATCGATAGCTTTTGCGTCGGAGACGCTGAGCGCCATGGGTTTTTCCAGATGAATGTGCTTGCCCGCGCGGGCGGCGGCAATGGCGATCTCCTTGTGCACGGAGTTCGCCGTGGCTATGACGACAGCTTCAGTCTCAGAGTCGGCCATCACCTCGTCAATAGAAGAAAAATTCTTCCCGCCGTATTTGCCGATAAACTCCTCGCGGGTAGTGGGCGTGCGGGCGAAGCCGCCGGTCACATTGACTTTTCCTGAGGCGAGAGCGGCGTCCGCAAGCACGGCGCCCCACCAGCCGAGTCCGATGAAAGCCATGCCGATTTTAGGAGCATCATTCATCTATGGATTCCTCGTATGAAGATATATGCGCATTGCACCCAAAGTGAATGGATAGGCGGATAGTTGATTTATTCTAACGGCCTTCCCATTCGGGTTTTCTCTTCTCCATGAATGCCGCGAGGCCCTCCTGCGTGTCGCGGGAGGTCTGCAGGCGGTAGCTGATGAGTTTGGCATTGACGATGCCCTCGCGCACGTCGGGCGTTCTGAGACCCTTGAGCACCGCCTCTTTCGTGTGCTGGACAGCCAGCGGCGCGTTCTGGTTGATGAGTTCGGCCATGGCGCGCGCCTCGTCCATCAGGGCGTCCTGGGGCACCACCTTGTTCACCATGCCCCAGCGCTCGGCCTCATCCGCGGTGATGTTCCTGCCGGTCAGCATGAACTCCATGGCGATGCCGGGCGGGATGGTCTTGGGCAGGCGCTGGTGTCCGCCGATGCTCATCGCGCCGTACTTGGGCTGCGGGTAGCCGAAAACGGCGTTTTCCGAAGCGATGCGGATGTCGCACGAGAGCGCCATCGAGCACCCCCCGCCATAGGCGTAGCCGTTTACGGCGGCGATGATGGGCTTGTATATCTCGAATTCGCCGTACCAAAATGTGGGCGAGTCGTGCTCATTGTACTGGCCTTCGCTCGCAACGACCGAAGTGAGGTCATGGCCGGCGCAGAACGCGCGATTCCCCGCGCCGGTGAGGATGGCCGTCCACACGTCGTTGTCTTTCATGAATTTCTGGCAGACGTCGTACAGATCGTCCACCATTTCCTCGGTGTAGGAGTTGAGTTTCTCGGGCCGGTTCAGAGTGATGATGGCGGTTCTGTCTTCCACTTCATACAAGATGCCGCTCATGGGGTTTCTCCATATTGATCTGGCGAATGTGCTCGCTGCGTGTCCTTTGTGCGAAAGTAGCGGGGCCGGGGGGGGTAAGTCAACGATGCGGTGCCCGCGCCCCCGTTTTCGGTAGCTCGCGCAACCCGCCCCGCACGCGTTTTCTTGACAGGTAAAGACGCGGGTGCTAGCGTCGCCGCGAATTTCATATTCTGAACGATTGTTTACGGACTCGATATTTTCAGGCCGAAATCTTTGTTTTTCGAGGAGGAATACGCAATGACGGACTACCCCACGTGGGCGCGCGGCTCGATGATGGTCGACTGGGAGCACCGCATCGACATGGATCGCATGCGTCGAGAGCGCGTCGAGAAGACCCAGGCGGCGATGAAGGAAAAGGGCATCGACGCCCTCATTCTCTGGAAGGATGAGAACGTGCGCTACCTCACCAGCGCGCGCGTCATCATGATTCAGTACCGCTCCTCCACCACCTACGGCGTGCTGCTCAGGCAGGAGGGCAACCCGACGCTGCTCGCCTCGAGCGGCGAGGCGCACCGCATCGAGGAGTGCATGCCCTGGATCGACGACTACGTGCCCATCGGCATCCTGGAGGAGCCGGGCCTCGTCGAGCACACGGTGGGCACCGACATCAAGGAGCGTTTTGATGAGTGGGGGGTTTCGAACGGGACTATCGGGCTGGATGGGCACACGTTCACCCAGCGGGCGATGATCGAGAAATACTTCCCCGAAGCCACCTTCGTGGACGGCGAGCAGTTCATGTACATGAGCAGGGTGCAGAAGACGCCAGACGAGATTGCCTGCCTTCATCAGGCTTGCGCCATCGCCGACGCCGTGACCATCACCGCCTTAAATCACGCCGAGCCGGGCGTTCGCGAGTTCGACGTAGCGGCCGAGGCCATGAAGACGCTTTTCACCCACGGCGGCGAGTTCGGGCACCTGGCGTCTCCATTCGTTGCCTCGGGCGAGCATATGGCGCCACCGACGCGCTTTCCCACCGACAAGATCATCAGAAACGCGGACATCGTCTTCATCGACATCGGCGCCTGCTGGAACGGCTATTTCGGCGACTGCGGGCGCGCGAAGGTGGCCGGCGGCCCGCCCCATCCCATGCAGAAAAAGGTGTATACGACCGTCTACAAGTCGCTCAAAGCAGGCATCGAAAAAATGCGCCCGGGCTACACGAACGACGACTCGGCGGCTGAGTTCCTGGAAGTCGCTCGTTCCGCTGGTCTGGAAGACAATTTCATCAAGCTCTTCATCGGACACGGCTGCGGCATATCGCCCAACGAGCCGCCCTACGTGGGCGAGGTGATGCCCGGGGCCGAGAGCGTGGAGTTCGTGCCGGGGATGACGTTCGCCATCGAGCCGCTCATTTTCGTACCGGGGATTCCGGGTGGGGCCGGCGTGCGCATCGAGGATCATATACTCATCACAGAAGATGAGCCGGTCTATATGACGCGCGCTCCCTACTGCGAGGAGTTGATCATCCAGGACTGATCAGGCGCTTGGTCGAATCGGCGCCCCTGGCCCAATGCCGGGGGCGCTTTTTCATTGTGTTGGTTGTGAGGCAAGGCATGTGTTGACAGAGATTCCCCTGGCCGTTGCGGCGTCGGCTTTTTTTGCGCTCACCTTCATCTTCTCGCGCCTGGCGACGCGGGAGGCGACTCCCGTGTTCGGCGGGTTCGTGGCTTCGGCCACGGTGACGCTGCTCTATCTGCCCTGGATAGCGGCGAGCGTACCGATGAGCGCTTTCGCCAACCCGCACCTGCTCTGGTTCGTGGGGCTCGGCGTCATCACCCCCAGTATATCGAGGACGTTTCAGTTCGCGGGCGTGCAGCGCATCGGGGCGGCGCCCTCGGGCATCCTGCGCGGTCTGGGGCCGCTTTTTTCGAGCACGCTGGCCGTCTTGCTGCTGGGCGAGCGGCTCACGCCGATCCTCGCCCTCGGAACTGCGCTCATCATCTTCGGCATCGTCGTCTTGTCGATCAGGAAAGGGGAGATGCGCTCGTGGGCCCTCACCGGTATCGCTTATGCCATCGGCGCCACGCTCATATGGGTCATGCGCGACCTCATCATCCGCTACTCCTCGCCCGATGTGCCGTATAAGACGCTCGCGATTTTCGTAATGGCGGGGACGTCGAGCATCGTTATGGCTCTGGTTCTGGCGAATTCCAAAAGCGGACGCAAGGACTTCACCGGGAAGGGTCTGTTTTATTTCATTCTTGTGGGACTCGCCAGTTTCTCGGCCCTGACATCGCTTTTCTTCGCCCTCGAGGAAGGGCGCATCGTCGTCGTGACGCCGATCACCTCGGCCCAGCCCCTGTTCGTGCTGCTTTTCTCGCGTTTTCTGCCGCAAGGCATGGAGCCGCTGACGCCGCTCATGGTGCTGGGCGCGGCCTTCATCGTCGCGGGAGGCGCACTGATCAGCCTGGCGTGATCAGTCGGCGAGTTTGTCCTCCAAGTCGAGTTCTTCGGCCAATCCCCTGAGCTGGACGACCACGGGCGCGGCGACGGGTACGCCGTCCCGGCGCATCTGCTCTTTTCGGCGTGCGAGGTTCTCGCCGGGAATCCGGATGGGGCCTCCCCCCTCCATGGGGGCGGAATTTCTGATCTCGCGGATTCTCAGGTCCATCTCAGTCTTGAATTCATCCAGATCGCGGAAGATGTCCGGCCGCATGGCGAAAAACACCTGGCCGGTATTCGTGGGCGTCTTGAAATCTTTGTTGAAATCGATGACGTCAGATCCAAAGGCCGCTCCGTTCAGCACGCCGGCGAGCGCGCCGATCATCATGTTCAGTCCATAACCCTTGTGGCCCCCGATGGGCAGCAGAAAACCTTCCTCGGCGCGCGAGGCGTCGGTGAGGGGCTTGCCGTCTTTGGTCATCATCCAGCCCTCGGGCATCGGCCTTCCCTCCTGGGCATAGACCTTCACCTTCCCGTAGGAGGTCTCGGTGGTGGCCATGTCGAGGACGAAGGGCGGCTCCTCGCCCGCCGGGATGGCGTAGGCGATGGGGTTGGTGCTCAGGAGCATGTCGACGCCGCCCCAGGGCGGCATGTGGTTGGCGTTCGCGACGGCCATGTACATCCCGATCATGTCGTGCGCGAGGGGCAGGGCGGCGTAGACGCCTGCGGCGCCCGCATGGTTTCCGTGGTGTATGCCGATCCACGCCAGCCCGCTTTCTCGCGCCTTCTGGATGGCGAGTTCAGCCGCGAACGTCACGACCACTTGGCCGAAGCCGTTGTCCCCGTCCACCAGGGCGCTTACGTGGGTTTCGCGCTCGGCGCGGATGTCGGGCCTCAGGTTGTAGCCGCCCTCGCGGATTCTTCGGCAATATGGGGGGAGCCTGAAGATGCCGTGTCCGTGCATCCCGTGGAGGTCGGCTTCGATCATGCGGACGGCACAAATCCGCGCGTGATCGTCCAGGACGTCGTGCGCCGCCAGGACGGCGTGAATGAAGTTCTCCAGGCGTTCGACGGGGTAACGTATTTCGGACATGGGTCTCCTCGCTCGAATGGTGGTTTCTGTACCTACGAGGCGCGCCTTCGCGGTGAATGTGCACTGTTCCAGCTATAAAGATTCCTTAATATCGGGTTTTCTCACGAATTGATGAGATTTCTATGATATATTCCCAAAAGCCGTCATGGAAGGCGAATTCGCATCCATGGTTTTGCTCAAAACGATTCGCCTGTTCTGGAGGATACCCGCAACTCCAGCCGCCACCCAAAAGGGGACGACATGAATTATATCAAAAAGCCCGAATGGTCGATGCCCGAGCGTGAGGCCACGCCCGAATCCGTTTTTTTGAACCGCCGCAAGTTCTTGGCGGGCGGCGCGGGTCTGATGCTGAGCCAAATGGTGACGCCTCCCTACTGGCCCGAACGCGATGGCCCGGTCGCCCTGGCAAAGGCAAATAAGGGGGTTGCGCATCCCAAGGATCAAACGGTGGGCCTGTATCCGGCGCGCCGGAATCCCGCCTTCACGCTGGATCGGCCGCTCACGGACGAAAAAGTGGCGGGCGAGTACAACAATTTCTACGAATTCGGCTCCCACAAGGCGATCTCCTGGCTTGCAAAGCGGATGGAGACGCGCCCCTGGCAGGTGGAGGTGAAAGGCCACGTCAAGAAGCCCAAGACCTACGACATCGACGAGTTGATAAAAGGCATGATGCTCGAGGAGCGACTTTATCGTTTCCGCTGCGTGGAAGCGTGGGCGATGGCCGTTCCGTGGACAGGATTCAGGATTTCCGAGCTGATCAAGAAAGTAGAACCCACGAGCAAGGCGAAATACGTCAAATTCACTACTTTCCTGAACCGCAAGGTGGCATTGGGGCAGCTCCAGGTCTGGTACCCGTGGCCGTACGTGGAAGGCCTCACCATGAAGGAGGCCATGAACGAACTGGCGATTATGGGCACGGGTATTTACGGGCACCCCCTGCCGCAGCAGCACGGCGCGCCCCTGCGGCTGGTGGTTCCCTGGAAGTATGGGTTCAAGAGCATCAAGTCCGTCGTTTCCATCGAATTCACCGAAAAGCGGCCCCGTACTTTCTGGGAGAAGGCGGGACCCAGCGAATACGGCTTCTGGGCCAACATCAACCCGAAGTTCCGTCATCCCAGGTGGTCCCAGGCTTCCGAGCGCATGCTGGGAACGAACGAGAGAAGGCCGACGCTCCTGTTCAACGGTTATGCGAAGTGGGTCGGGGATATGTATCCGGACATGAACGACCGGAAATATTTCATGTAGGCTTCGGATGTAGACAAAAAACCATCTTCCGGCCTTATCGGTCGCCGGAGGATGGTTTTTTTTTGTGCGACAGAAGGTTACGCTTTCAGGGCCTGGTCGAGATCCTCGATTAAATCGTCTGCATCCTCGATTCCCACGGAGAGCCGGATCAAGGTATCGCTGATGCCAAGCGCTTCTCTGCTCTCCTCGGTCAGGGAGGCGTGGGTCATGATGGCGGGATGCTCCACGAGGGACTCGGTGCCGCCTAAGCTCTCGGCCAGGGTGAATAGCCGGACGTTTTCCAGGAATCTGCGCGCCTCGGGCAGGCCGCCTTTCAGGTAGAACGCCAGCATACCCCCGAAGCCGCTCATTTGCCTTTTCGCCAGATCGTGCTGGGGGTGAGTTTCCAGGCCCGGATATATGACTTTCTCCACCCCGGGGTGCCCCTCAAAATGCCTGGCGATTTTCATGGCATTTTCCTGGTGTTTTTCCATCCGCACGGGAAGGGTGTCGATGCCCCGCATGGTCATGTAGCAATCGAAGGGGGCGGGAGTCGCTCCGAGCGCGTTCTGGTAGTGTCTGATGCGTTCATGGAGCGCCTGGCTTTTCGTCACGAGCGCACCGCCGACTACGTCGCTGTGCCCGCCGATGTATTTCGTCGTGCTGTGAACGGCGATGTCCGCGCCCAGAGCGAGTGGTCTTTGGAAGTAGGGGCTCATGAAGGTGTTGTCCACGGCGACGATGGCGCCGTCTTTCCCGTAGGTTGAGGCGATGCTGCGGATGTCGGCCATCTTGAGCAGCGGGTTCGTGGGGCTCTCTATCCAGATGAGCCGCGTGTTCTCCCTGATTTTGCCGGCCAGGGATTCCTCATCCGCCATATCGACGTAATCGCACGCAATCCCGAATTTCTCGAAACCCCGGAAATCCTTGCCCGTTATGAGGCGGAAGGTCCCGCCGTACACGTCGTCAGAGCAGAGCATGTGATCGCCGTGGGAAAGCAGGGCGAAGAGTATCGTGGTGGTTGCGCCCAGGCCCGAGGAGAACGCCAGCCCGTGGCATTCGGTGTCCGCGCCTTCGGGACGCTCGAGGCCTGCGATGTTCATCTCCAGGGCTTCCCGCGTCGGATTGCCCGAACGCGAGTATTCGAAATCGCCCACGGGCTCGCCGGGCGTGTGTTGCTTGAACGTGCTGCTCAGGCAGATGTCGGGCTTCACG
>JAPOYD010000037.1 GCA_026706735.1 Nitrospinota bacterium
ACTACTTGAAAACCGCTCCCACCCTAGCATAATTCACGACTGTGTTCCAGCCGGATTTTGAGGCCTCAGGCAGTTGAAAAATTCTTCTCCCCGTGGGCTGGCGTCGGAGCGGGGGACGTGATAAGGAGAGGGCGGTAAAGTTCGTTTGATGTCGCGATGAACATTTTGCCCCGCAAATTCTTTCGGGGGGCGTTCGGCGGATTTACATTACCGAAGAGCCGGCATTCCGTTTTGTTCGTATTTCAGGCGACGCATTTTTCGCATGACGAAACTTAAAGGGAGCAGTGAATGACGATCAAATTCGACAAACTCGAAGCACCAAAACAGGGAACGCGCATTTCCTTCCGGGGCAGCAAGCCCCGGATACCCGACGATCCCATCGTCTGCTACGTCCGGGGCGACGGCATCGGCGTGGACATCACGCCCGTGATGATGGAAGTGGTCGACGCCGCCGTGGAGAAGGCGTTCCGGGGCAGGAAGCGCATCGAATGGTTCCGCGTCATGGCGGGCGAAGACGCCATGGAGACGTATGGCGAACTCATGCCCGATGAGACCATGAAGGCGATTCGCCACTTTTATTTCGCCATCAAGGGCCCCCTCTACACGCCCATCGGCGGCGGGTTCAGGAGCCTGAACGTCGCCTTCAGGCAGATGAACGACCTTTTCGCCTGCGTGCGTCCGGTGCGCTACTTCAAGGGCGTTCCCTCGCCCATGGTGCATCCCGAGTGGGTGGACATGTGCATCTTCCGCGAGAACACCGAGGACGTCTACGCGGGCATCGAGTGGGAGCTGAACTCGAAAGAGGCGAAAAAGATGATTCGCTTCCTGAACAAGGAGATGGGCTGCAACGTCCGTGCGGACAGCGGAATCGGCGTCAAGCCGATCTCCGTTTTCGGCAGCGAGCGCATCGTCAAGAAGGCTATCGACTACGCCATCGCGCAAAAGAAAAAGGTGCTGACGCTCGTCCACAAGGGCAACGTCCAGAAATACACCGAGGGTTCCTTCAAGGACTGGGGCTACGCCTTCCTCAAGAAGAAGTACAGGAGGCACATCGTCACGGAAGAGGAGCTTTGGAGCAAGAAGTATAACGGCAAGATGCCCAAGGACAAGATTCTCGTCAACGATCGCATCGCCGACAACATCTTCCAGCAGGTGCTCACCCGCCAGCGCGAATACCAGGTGCTCGCCTGCACGAATTTGAACGGCGACTATCTCTCGGACGCCGTCGCCGGCCAGGTCGGCGGCCTCGGCATGGCCCCCGGTGCGAACATTGGCGACAGGATTCACTTCTACGAGCCCACGCACGGCACCGCGCCCAAATACGCTGGCAAGGACATGGTGAACCCGAGCAGCCTCATTCTCTCGGCGGTCATGATGCTCGAGGACATGGGCTGGGAGAAGGCGGCGAAGATGATCGTGAAGGGCATCGAGGGCGCGATCCAGAAAAAAACGGTCACCTACGACTTGCACCGCCAGATGAAGGGCGCCAAGAAGCTCTCCTGCTCTGGCTTCGGAAAAGCCATCATCGCGAACATGTAACCACAGCAGACGGGAGAGAATCATGGCGAGGCCAAAAATCACCATTGTGGGCGCCGGGAACGTGGGCGCCACGACGGCTCACTGGGCGGCGTCGAGAGAGCTCGGAGACATCGTGCTCATTGATATCATCGAGGGCGTGCCCCAGGGCAAGGCGCTCGACCTGTATGAAGCGGCGCCCGTGGAGGGTTTCGACTGCCGCGTCACGGGCACGAACGACTATGCGGACACGAAGGATTCGGACATCGTCGTCGTTACGGCGGGCGTCGCCCGCAAGCCGGGCATGAGCCGCGACGATCTCATCAACATCAACGCCGGCATCGTCGGCTCCGTGACGGATGAAGTCGTGGAGCACTCGCCCGACTGCATCCTGATCATCGTCTCGAACCCGCTCGACGTGATGGTCACCAAGGCGCACATGCAGTGCAAATTCCCGCGCGAGCGAATCATGGGGATGGCCGGCGTGCTCGACAGCGCGCGCTTCCGGACGTTCATATCCATGGAACTGGGCGTCTCCGTCGAGGACATCACGGCCACCGTGCTCGGCGGCCACGGGGACAGCATGGTGCCGCTTCCGAGATACAGCACGGTCTCGGGAATTCCCATCACGGCGCTCATGGAGGCCGAACGCATCGAGGAACTGGTGCAGCGGACGCGCGACGGCGGGGCGGAAATCGTGAATTACCTCAAGACCGGCAGCGCGTTCTACGCGCCCGGCGCGTCCGTCGTGCAGATGGTGGAATCCATCTTGAAGGACAAGAAGCGGATCCTCCCCTGCGCGGCCCTGCTGGAGGGCGAATACGGCCAGGACGGCATTTTCATGGGCGTTCCGGCCAAGCTCGGCGCGGGCGGGATGGAAGAAGTAGTGGAACTCGATCTGACGCCCGAGGAGAAGGCGGCGTTCGGCAAATCCGCGGATCACGTGCGCGAGTTGATAAAGACCCTCGAAACCTGAACGCGCCGTAAATAGACGACCAGCAACGGACAGGCAGGCCATGCGAACGATAGACGCAAGCGAGGTAACGGCCAGGATTCGCGAGATGTCCATCGAGTCGAACTACCATGTCGACCCCGCCTACGTGCGCAAGGTCGAAGAGGCGAAGGCCGGTGAAACCTCATCCCTCGGCCTCATGGTGCTCGACCAGATTACCGAGAATGCGGCCCTCGCATCCGCAGAGCGCGTGCCCTATTGCCAGGACACGGGCGTTTCCATCGTCTTTGCCGAGGTGGGGCAGGACGTCCGCATTGAGGGCGGGTTGCTGGAAGACGCCATTAACGAGGGAATACGCCAGGGCTATCGGGACGGCTATCTGCGCGGCTCGGTGGTGAACGACCCGCTCCGCCGCGTGAACACGAAGGACAATACGCCCGCCGTCATCCACTACCGCGTCGTCGAGGGGAACAGGCTCAAACTCTATTTCGCCGCGAAGGGAACGGGGGCGGAGAATATGAGCATGGCGCGCATGCTCAAGCCCTCGGACGGCCGAGAGGGCGTGATCCAGACGATTGTCAACCATGTCTTCAACTCGGGGGGAAACCCGTGCCCCCCCATCCTGTTGGGAATCGGTCTGGGCGGTTCGATTGAAAAGGCGGCGCTTCAGGCGAAATGGGCGCTTTTCCGCGAACTGGGCACGCCCAACCCCGATCCGCTCGTCGCCGAACTCGAAGGAGACATACTGGAGGCGGTGAACAGGACCGGCGTGGGACCGATGGGCATGGGTGGGGACACCACCTGCATCGCCGTTCACGTCGAAACCTACGCCTGCCACATCGGTGCCCTGCCGATCTGCGTGAACGTGGAGTGCCACGCGCATCGCCACGCCGAAGTGGTTCTCTGATATGCGGGCGATCGATCTGCCGCTCGCCCCCGATGTGGTCGAATCCCTCTCGATGGGCGATATGTGCGAGTTGAGCGGCGTTCTCTACACGGCGCGGGACGCGGCCCACAAGCGGATGCTCGAGGACGCGGCGCGCGGAGAGCCGCTGCCCATCGACGTGGCGGGCCAGGTGCTCTACTACGTGGGGCCGACGCCGCCCAAGCCGGGCGCCGTCATCGGTTCGGCGGGACCCACGACGAGCGGCCGCATGGACGCCTATACGCCCAGGATGCTTGAACTCGGCCTCACCGGAATGATAGGCAAGGGGGGCAGGAGCCCGGCGGTGGTGGAGGCCATCGCCAGACACCGGGCCGTCTACTTCGCCGCCATCGGCGGAACGGCCGCCCTGCTGGCGAAGCGGATCAGGGAGGTCGAACTCATCGCTTATGAGGACTTGGGGACCGAGGCGATCCGCAGGCTGGTGGTCGAAAGATTTCCGGTCGTGGTCGCCGTGGACAGCCGCGGGAAAGATATTTTCGCCGAAGGTTTCAAGGAGTTTGCGAAGTGAATTTCGCTCGTGCGTTTCGGTCCTGGTGTTGATGACGCGATTTTCAGGGAATAATGTAATTGCTTCCCCCTTGAGGGGGTTGTTGAAAAAGCCCCTGAGAGGGTAAAGGCAACCCCCCCTACCCCCCCTTAACAGGGGGGTATAAAAAGGCGATGCGCCCCCGACGGGCAGAGGGGACTTTGCTTTTTCTTGCCCCCCTGTTAAGGGGGGGTAGGGGGGGTTGGTTTTGAGGGCGGTGGAATGACGGTCGGGGCGGATTTTTCATCGGGCATTCCCCTCGGGATGCCCGACCCCTCAAGGGGGAGTGAGAAAAAACCGAGCAGGGAGTTCAGCGTTGAAGTGTATTCATCGCATTGATTCCGGAGGGGTTGGATGAACATCCACGAATATCAGGGCAAGGAATTGCTCGCGAAATACGGCGTGGCCGTCCCGAGGGGCGGAGTCGCCGAGACGGCGGACGAGGCCGAGCGAATCGCTGCGGATCTGGGCGGGACGGTGGTCGTCAAGGCGCAGATTCACGCCGGAGGACGCGGCAAGGGCGGCGGGATCAAGCTGGCCGGGACGCCTGCGGAGGCGAAAGAGGCGGCCTCGCAGATTCTGGGGATGACGCTGGTGACGCACCAGACGGGGCCGGAGGGCCGCCTCGTGAAGAAGGTGTGGGTGGAGGAGGCGAGCGACATCGAGCGCGAGCTTTATCTCGGGGTCGTGCTGGATCGCGCCTCGGGCCGCCCGACCATCATGGCGAGCACCGAAGGCGGGATGGACATCGAGGAGGTGGCCGCGAAAACGCCCGAAAAACTCCTGAAGGTGCCCGTTGATCCGGCGCTCTCCGTCTGGCCGTCCACTGCGCGTCGCGTCGCTTACGGGCTGGATTTGCCCGCCGACCTCGTTCGCGAGGGGACAAAGTTCGTCACGAATCTTTACCGGTTTTATGACGAAATGGACGCCTCGCTGGTCGAGATCAACCCCCTGGTGCAGACGAAGGACGGCCGTATCCTCGCGCTCGACGCCAAGGTGAACTTCGACGACAACGCGCTCTACCGCCACGAGGAAGTGGCCGCGATGCGCGATGAGGACGAGGAGGACCCGCTCGAGGTCGAGGCCTCGAAATTCAATCTCAACTACATCAAGCTCGACGGTTCGGTCGCCTGCATGGTGAACGGCGCAGGCCTCGCCATGGCGACGATGGACATCATCAAGCTCGCAGGCGCTGCGCCCGCGAACTTCCTCGACGTGGGCGGCGGCGCGAGCAAGGAGATGGTGGAGAACGCCTTCCGCATCCTCATGGACGATCCGGACGTGAAGGCCGTTTTCATCAACATTTTCGGCGGCATTCTGCGCTGCGACATTCTGGCGGAGGGCGTCGTGGAG
>JAPOYD010000157.1 GCA_026706735.1 Nitrospinota bacterium
GGTGACTTTTCTGCGCTTATGCCGCCTCGCGAATTCAAAAGACGCCCGGATGACGCGCTCCACGCCCTTGTAGGTGTGCACTTCTTCCTGAAGAGCGACCTCGTCTTTCGTGCCCTGCTTGAAAAACCCGCCCACGTTCACGAACAGGCCCTCGGTGTTCTCGCGCACGACGACGTGGTCGATGTCGCCCGCCCCCATATTCTTGAGGGGTGTCAAATCCTCATGGTAGAGCCTGCAGGGGCGGATGTTAGCGTACAGATCCAGCCCGAAGCGGACCCCCAGAATCACCTCCTCTTGCACGATGGAACCGGGAACCCTCGGATCGCCGATGGCCCCTTGAAAAACGGCGTCAAAACCCGCCCGAAGCGTATCGCACCCATCCTCAGGCATGCCCCTGCCCTCTTCCAGATACCGATCGCTCCCCCAGTCGAAGTATTCGAACTCAACCGGGAACGAGGCTGCTTCCGCCGCTACCCGGAGCGTCTCCTCCGCCTCAGGCATCACTTCGTTCGCAATTCCGTCACCGCGCACTACCGCTATGCGAGCCACTCTCATCTCTCCCCCGCTCCAGAGCGCATTTCCCGAAAAGAAGCGCATTTTGACAAAAGGCGAGCACAACCCGCAAGGCGAAGCGAAGCCCTGCCAGACTTCCCGAAAAACGCATAGACGGGCTAATATGGCGCAATACTCACGGCATCATCAAAATCAACATTTTTTTCGAGGAGATGTTCATGGTCGAGTCCGGTCCACTGCCCGAAGGCACGGTGCGGTTTCCCGCCGAAGTCATCGAGGAGTTCGTCTACACCATTTTCCGCAACAAGGACGTGCCCGAAGACGACGCCCGCCTGGTGGCGAAAGTATTGGTCAGCGCCGATTTGAGAGGCATCCGCAGCCACGGGGCGGCGCGGCTGACCTTCTTCATGGTTCGCATCGAGAACGGCGTGCTCAACAACAGGCCCGACATGAAATTCTACAAGGGAAGCGACACCACCGGCCTTCTCGACGCGGACGACGCCATCGGCATCGTCGCCTCGAACCGCGCAATGGACGAGGCCCTCGCCATGGCGGAAAAACACGGCTCCGGCTTCGTGACCGTGCGCAACAGCAGCCACTTCGGGTATGCAGGCTATTGGGCCCAAAAGGCGATGGAAGCGGGCTTCATCGGCATCAGTATGACGAACGGGGGGCGGCGCACCGCGCCCACCTTCGGGGCGGAGGCGATCTTCGGCACGAACCCGATGAGCGTGGCGATACCCGGCGGACCGGGAGGAACCGATTTTCATCTCGACATGGCCACCGCCGTAACGGCCGTGGGCAAAATAGAGACGGCGCTGCGCGAAGGGCGCGAAGTCCCCAAGGGCTGGGTGCTTTCCTCGCTGGGAACGCCTACATTGAACGAGAAAAGCATCCTGAACTACGAGGTTCCGCTCGCGCCCCTGGGCGGCGAAGGAGACGAGAATGGAGGCCACAAGGGCTACGGCCTCCAGTTGATGGTGGATATTCTTTGCGGCGTGCTCTCGGGCGCGGGCCTGGAAAGCCGCCTGGCGGGCGCGGCAGGCACGGCGAAATCCGCCACGGGCCACTTCATGGGCGCGATCAAAACGTCCGGCTTCAGGGACTTATCCGTCATATTCGAGGATATGACGAAACTCTTCGAGACCATCCGGGGGGCGAAAAAAGCGCCGGGCCACGATCGCATCTACATTCACGGCGAGCCCGAGGCCATTGCCGAGGAAGAGAACAGGCGCATCGGCGTACCCATCACGCCCGCCGTTTTGGAGCAGATGCAAAGGCTGAATGAAGAACTGGAGCTCGGCTTCGAACTTTGAGGTTTCAGGCGCTTCAAATGCGGTTTTTCAGGAGCGAACCGCTTGCCTGAGGTATTCGACAACCGCGGGAGCATCCCATTTCCGGGCGCCGATGATCTTTTGCAGGAGACGGCCCTGGCGGTCCACGATGAACGTCTCCGGCACGCCGGTCGTTCGGTAGAGTTTCTTGATGCTCCCGCGCGGGTCGAACAGAATCGGGAACGTGAGGCCGAAGCGATCGACGAATTTCCGGACCGCATCCGCCCCCAGGGCGTCGATGCTCACCGCCAGGATCTCGAACGGCGCGCCGTCTTTTTTCATTTGGACGTAGAGGCGCTGCAAATCCGGCATCTCATCCAGACACGGAACGCACCACGTGGCCCACACGTTGATGAGCACCACCTTGTTCTTCTGGCTCGCGAGAGAGGCGCTCCCCCCGCCCAGAAGCGGGTATTCAAAAGACGGTACCTGCCGGCCGATTTCGAGATTGGGGGCGGGCGCTTGCTCGACACGCTCCGTCGTCAGGCGCTCGCCCACTGCCCAGAGCAGCGTCAAAAGCACCGGCGCCAGAATGAACGAAACGGCCAGGCGCTTCGCCTTTCGCTGGTCTGGTTTCGGGCTGTTAGACGCTTCCATACTTTCAGCTTTTCTCATCGAGCAGGTGACCCACCAAGGCGAAGGCGGCCTCGCTGTCCCATTCACGGGGACCTACGCCGTAGCCCGCCACCTGTCCTTTCCTGTCCAGGAGATAGGTCGTCGGCAGGCCCCGAACCTTGTATAGCGCCTTCGCCTTGTGCTCGGGGTCGAGGATGATTGGAAAAGTCAGTTTCAGCTTCGCGACGAACTCGCGCACATCATCCTCATTGCCCTGGTCCAGTGAAATCGCCACGATCTCGAGACCTTGCGATTTGTATTTCGCATAAAGCCGCTCCATGGAGGGCATTTCCCGGATGCACGGCTGGCACCACGTCGCCCAGAAATTCACCAGGACGAGCTTTCCCTCATGCAGTGTGAGGGAATGATTCTGCCCGTCCAGTGTCTTGAGCATCACATCCGGGGCATCAGAACGCTTCACCTGCTTCAGAAAAATCATGTCGCGGTAGAGAGAGGCGTCATCTCCTGCGCCTTCCTTTGGCATTACCTGCGCCTGCTTTCTTTCCACCTCTCGCGCCGGCCGCTCCCCTTGTTCTCCGAAATACACAATCATCCAGACAACCAGGGCGAGGCTGATCACCATTCCAGTCAGCCGCCATTTGATGCTCCGGCGGGGCGGAGAGAGACCGTCAAGGCTGCGAGCAAGTCCGGTCTTGGGATTGTATTTCATCTGAAAACTCCCGGCTTGCGGAGTATGGCGGCTCAGCCCTCGAAATCACCAAGCTCGCGCTGCAAGCGATTTTCCAGGGGATCATCCGGGGCGGCGTCTTGCGGAACTTCTCTTTTGTCTTCGCTTTGCTCAGCGTCGTCGGGGCGCTTCGTCCACGCCCTCACCAGGACGAATACCACGCCGAAACCCGCCAACAATCCCCCGAAAGGAAGGAGCCAAGCGGTAAGATAAAAACCCTCCGCCGGTGGCTTTGGCAGGACTTCCCGGCCGTACACTTCGACGAAATACCGAACGATCTGCTCTTTCGACTCACCGGAGAATATCTTGCGGCGCACGAGTTCGCGGAGTTGGGCGCCCTCGCTGCTCGGGCAGTCGTGGAGCAATTTCCCCGGACAGACGGGGCTCATGAGTTCGCTCGCCACTTCGGAGAAGGTGGTCTTCGCTCCAGGCGAGGCGGCCTCCACCGCTGGATGCGCGTTGAAAGCGGCTACGAGGCATAAGGCGAGAACAAGTCGCGTCATGGAGAATCTCCCCTGGGGGAAAGTTTTTTCTCCTCCTCGATCAAAATATCCATCCGCGCCTTGAGAGTCCACCAGTAAAGCGCAAATCCGCCCAAAACGACGATGTACGCCGCCGCCACGTAGCCCATCATCCGTCCTCCCGCGCGGCGCGCGCCTCTTCCACCCGTACGTTCAGACGCTCGATTTGTGCGCGCTTTCGGACGAAACACACGAAAAGGAGCGTAAATGCCAGCAGGGAACTCCACAAGGCGACGTGCATGGAATCGGGCAGATCTCTCAACCCGCCCGAACGCATCACCACAGGCTTGGGATGCAGGGTGCGCCACCATTCCACCGACATGTGCACGACGGGCACGTTCAGAAAGCCCACAATCCCCATTACGGCGGCGAAGCGCGCCCTCTGCTCGGGTTCCGTCATATAGGCGCGCAGCATCAGATACCCCACATATATCATCCAGAGAATGAGCGTGGTGGTGAGCCGCGCGTCCCACGTCCACCACACGCCCCATACAGGACGGGCCCAGATGGGTCCGGTAATGAGCACCAGCGTGCAGAAGACGACTCCCGCCTCAGCGCTGGCGTGCGCGCGGATGTCGTCGTCCGGATTCCTTTTCGCCAGATATCTAATTGAAAAAATGAAGACCAGGAAAAAGGCGAAATACGCCACCCAGGCCGATGGAACATGGATATAGAATATACGCTGCGGCGGCCCCTGGAGCCTGTCGGTCCCGGCGATGAACAAATCCGCAAAAATAGCGAAGGCAAGGACGCACAAGGTGAGAACTGGCAACCACCCGAACGCTCCCCGCTCGTTTCGACGCATCAAGTTCTCCTCCCGGCGGCGCAGAAGGGCGGCAATATATAAAGTAACTCAATAGAGATAATAGTATAAGGCATTGATATTATTCTTCAAGAATATATTCAAACACCACCGAGGCGGCCACCAAGAATACCACATCATACACCAACATCAAGCGGATCCAATCCCTCGAATCCGCCCATCCGCCACCGCCGAGATGCGCTTCGGTCGCTTTGACGGCAGCGATCAGAACCGGCACGAGAGCGGGAAACATCAATACGGGCAGCAATACCTCACGCGTTCGCGTACGCGCGCTCATGGCGGAGAACAATGTGCCGGCGGCAGCGACTCCGAGGGTGGCTGAGGCAGCGATGAGTGCGAGCGCACCGGCCGACTTCCACACATCCGCATGATAGAGAACCGCCAGAACGGCGAAGCCCACAAACTCCATGATCCCCATCAAAACGGCAACGGACACCACTTTGCCCAGATACAACGCGGAAGGATCGGCGGGGCTTGCATACATGGCCGAAAAACCCGTGCTCTCGCGCTCCACGCCCATGGTACGAGACAGCCCGATGACGCAGGCGAACAGGAACGATATCCACAAGATGCCCGCCTGCACGGCCCGGGCGTTCTCCCCGCTTCCGCCGCCGGGGCCGAAGGCGAAGCTGAACAGCGTGAGCACGAGCAGCGCAAAAACCACCATGACGAGGAGACTTTCCTTCGTCCGCCATTCGAGGCGCAAGTCCTTTTCCACCACCGCGAGGAGGACGGAAAAAAAACGCCTCATGCCGAACCTCCGGCGTATTCGTCGAACGCGGCCGACACATCCTCTTCGCTCGAATTTTCAACATCCTCCTCATAGACAAGCCTGCCCCCGGCCAGAACGGCGATTCTTTCCGCCATCTCAAAGGCTTTTGACAGGTCGTGCGTCGTGAACACCACGATGTACTCACGAAGGTCCCGCATCAAATCGATTACACTCTCCAAGCGTTGCACTGCGTTCGTGTCCAGGCCGGAAAACGGCTCATCGAGCAGCACAACCTCGGGTGTATGCAAAAGCGTGCGCATAAACGCCGCACGCTGTCTGAACCCCTGACTCAAGACACGCACGGGCTCATCCAGACGTTCTTCAATTTCGAGCGTGCCCGCCAGAAGATCCACGCGCGTCAGCATTTCTTCGCGCTCCACGTCGAAAAGCCTGGCGAAGTATTCGAGGTTCTCCCGGACCGTCAACCCTTCGTAGAGCATGGGCTCGTGCGAGAGCAGGCCGATTCTACCCTTCGCCTCGCGGGAGATTGGCTGGCCGGACAGGCGCACCGCCCCTTGGGTCGGCTTCAGCAAGCCGGCTAACGTCTTGAGAAGGGTGGTCTTGCCCGACCCGTTCTTGCCCAAAAGAGCCAGCGTCTCTCCCGGGGAGACGGACAGGTTCAAATCCTTGAGTGCCCACCTCCATCCATATCGCCTGGATACGCCAATAGCCTCCAGCACGGCATCCGCCCTCTTAGTCCGAGAGTTCCTTGAGGCGCTCGAAGCGCGGGGCGCGCTCCCGGGCATACTCGTCTGAGCCGATTTTTCCCGACGCAAGCCTGTCGTCGAGTGAAGCGATGGCGCGCAGTATCTCCTCGCGCTCCACCTGAGCGGAGTAGGCCGTGTTCCTTCTTTTGCGGATATAAAGCCCAAGCCCCAGGCTCAGGACGACCACGGCGCCGCCCACGACGTAGAAAACGCCCAAGCCGCCCATCGAATCGGGCGCCTGCATGTCGATGCGCACTACGGTGCCCGCCCGGGCAACCCCCATGAAGCGGTTGTATTCGCGGTTCTGAAACTCGACGGCGGGCTGTGCAGCAAGTCCGATAGCCTGCGCCTGTACGTGGTCTTTCTCGGGCATGACGACGAAACCCGGCGTGTCGTAGAGAATCGGCTTCTCCACCCGGATGCCCCCGAATTCATCCTCCAGGCGATAGAGGAGGACGATGAATTTCCGCCCCGGCGGGATAGGCTCCGTCGTGCGGAGTTCATCCCCTGCCGAAGTGAGGAATTTGGGGTCGAGTCCTGCGGGCGCCGCGCCCCAACGCGCCCTGGGATTCCTGATGTTGCTGCTTCTGGGCAACGCGAAGCGAAGCGTGGGAGCGCCGCCTCTCGAGACGATGGTGGCGCTGCCCTCGTTCTCGAAATCCATCATCTCCATGACCTCGAAAAAACCCTTCTCCAGCCGGACGGTGAGGATGTTGCGCTTGAGTTTCAGCGGGGAGAGGTCTGTCGTCGTGGGGCCGGAGGTTCGAACCTTCGCCTTGGGCGGCGCGGCTTTGAGCTTCGCTGGTCCTGCATAAGACAAGTAGGGAGAAGAAAACAGCAAAAACAAGCCCAGGACGATCAGGCAGCACCTGGCAGCGACGTGTTTCAACTTAGCTGGCGCCCACAGGAGGAGCAGAAATTATCCGCTTCATCCACCGCGTTGCCGCAAGAGGCGCAAAACCGGGGTTTCATACTTTTCATTTGCTCATCTGATGACGAAACGGCTGATTCATCCTGCGATTTACCCACATTTTTTCTGTAGCGCAGGATCTCCGCCTCCAGGCGCTCATCGAGCGAGAGGGGTTTCTCTACCGCGACTTTCCCGGGAGGCGGATGTTCTGTTTCGAGCCGGGCCGCCGTCTGCGCCGCCTCCCGCTCGGTAACCTGAACGGGCGCCATCCCCTCCTTAACCCCTCTGGCGTCGAGGCGTCTCAGCACTTCCACCGCCTGCGCGCGGGCGGGCGCCATCATCTGGGCGTAGTCTTCGTCCGAGAGCTTCCCCATTTCCTTGTCGAACTCGATATCCATGATGTTCTTGTAAGCCTGCTCTCTTTCCATCAACAGCCGCGTCAACTCGCGGTTCGAAAGCGGCTGCGCGCTATCCTCATCCGGCAATACGCCCTGGGCCGTCTGAGGGCGCATGATGGGCCAGATGGTGTAGAAAAAAGCCGCGCCGACTGCTCCCAAAGCGATGACGGCCCCCAGAATGTCCATCGTTCTAAGCCCGCTTCTTTCTTCGCCTGCCCCAGCGTTCCGGCAGGAAGCAGACGATGGAACCGAGCGTGAAGACGACGCCTCCCGCCCACACCCAGTTCACCAACGGGTTGACCATGAACTTGAACGTGGCGGTGCCGTCGGGGTCCGCCTCGGCGAAGACCGCGTAGATGTCCGAACGCGCCCCCCGGCGGATGCCGGGCTCCGTCGTCGGCTGCGGGGGCGTGAAGTACAGTCTTTTCTCCGGCTCCACCTCCCCGATGCGAAATCCCGCCCGGTAGACGCCCAGGCGGGCGAAGGCGGAGCGGTATTGCGGCGTCGTGCTCTCGCGAATCCCTTCGTAGCGCATCCGCACGCCGTCGAGCGCGAAACTCTCGCCCAGGCGCAGACGCACCTCACCCACCTCCTGATAGGCCGAGGACGCCGCCACGCCCACGAACAATATCGCCATCCCCAGGTGGACGATGTAGCCGCCGAAACGCCTCTTGTTGCGCATGGTGAGCTCCCACGCGGCCCGGGCGATGCGCTCTCCCTGGTGACGCACGCGCGAAGAGATTCCTCTCCAATACTCCAAAACGATCGTTCCCACCACGAACGCGCAAAGCCCGAACGCGAGCGCCGCATAGACATGGCGGACACCGAATAGCGCCAAAACCAGAAGAGCCCCCACGGCGACTACCGAAGGGTATATGAAACTCCTGTTCATCTGTTTTCGAGAGGTTCTGCGCCATGCGAAAAGAGGCCCCGCGCCGCAAAGCAGAATCAGCAAAAGGCCAATCGGCACGTTCACCTGATTGAAGAACGGCGGCCCCACGGTGACTTTGACGCCCTTCACGGCTTCGGAGACCACCGGAAATATGGTCCCCCAGAAGACGGCGAACGTGATGCCGACGAGCACGACGTTGTTCAGCAGGAAACTCGCCTCCCGCGAGAAGAAGCTCTCCATCTCGTGTTCGCTCTGAAGCTCGGGCAGACGCCAAATCATCAGTCCGAAGGAGATGACGAGCGCCACCAGCAAGTAGACCAGAAACGCCCAGCCGAACGATGAGTTCGCAAAGGCGTGCACGCTCGATATGATGCCGCTTCTCGTGAGGAAAGTGCCGAAAATCGTGAGCGCGTAGGTGATGATGATGAGCGAGACGTTCCAGACTTTGAGCATCCCGCGTTTTTCCTGAATCATCACCGAGTGGAGAAAGGCGGTTCCCACCAGCCAGGGCATGAGGCTCGCGTTCTCCACCGGGTCCCACGCCCAGTATCCGCCCCAGCCGAGCTCCTTGTAGGCCCACGCGCCGCCGAGCAGGATGCCGACGCCGTTGAAGAACCAGGCGAACAACGTCCAGCGGCGCGTCGAGGTGATCCAGTCGGTATCGAGCTTTCCGCTCGCCAGAGCGCCGATGCAAAAGGCGAAGGGAACGGCGAAACCCACGTAGCCCAGGTACAGGTTGGGCGGGTGGATCACCATCCCCCAGTCCTGCAGCAGCGGGTTCAGGCCGCGCCCGTCCGCAGGCGGGGCGGTGAGCGTATCGAAGGGCGGGGTGACGAAATTGAGAATCACCAGGAAGAAAAGCGCCGTGGCCATCAGGGTGGCCGTCACGTAGGGCATCAGCTCCAGGTTCCTGTCGCGGTTTTGCCGGATCACGACGTACGCATACACGCACAAGAGCAGAAGCCAGAGCAGCAGGCTCCCCTCCTGCCCTCCCCAGAAAGCGCTGAAGCGATAAAACCCGTTCAGCGTGTTGTTGACGTGCCCCGCGACGTACTCCACGCGGTAGTCACGCACCATGAGCAGATAGATGAGGCACGCGCTCGCGCCGCTCACCAGCCAGAAAACACCGACGGCGGCGTTTCTGCCTGCGGCGATGAGGTCTGCTCTCCGCTTCAGCGCGCCGAAGATGCAGGCTCCTATTCCGAACACCGCCAGGACGAGCGACGCCAGCAAGCTATAGTGTCCGAACTGAATGGCGATCAACTGAGAACTCCCGGGGTGGAGCGGATTTTCAAGACGACATGAGAGACAAGGACCGTTTTCGCGGGCTTTTAAGTTATCTGGCCTCGGACATCTGCTTGCGCTTCACGGCTTCTTTCATCATGGCCTCGTGATCCGTCGGCATGCTTTCGCCCGCGTCTTTCATCTCCTCGAACTTCGAAGGGCACGCGACCATCAGGTTCTTCGCCACCAAGACCCCCTTGGCGTCCAGTTTTCCCTCTGCGATGACCGGAAACCCGTTTTCGAGCAAATCGGGGGGGACCCCCTTGTAGCTCACGGGCAAAGTCCCCTTCTCACCCTGTATATGAAAGGCGAGCTGCATGGCGTCGGGATTTTTCTGAAGCGTTTTAGGCACGATCTTGCCCTGCACCCTGATACCGCGGCCGCCCAGCGTCGGCGCCTTTTGGGACACCTCATCCACGGTCAGGAAATACACCAGGTTCTCGCTCTGAAAACCCGAGATGCCCAGATAGGCGAACCCGCTCAGGATGACTGCGCCCGCGATGAGAAATTTGATTTTCTGAACGCTCATCCATTCCCTCTCGGCGGCCAAGAAAAGCGTCTTTCAAGAATACGACGCTCTTTCGTTTCTTTCAACCAGTTCGAGAACATAACCCCCAAACATTTCAACATTTTTCAAAGAAATACCGGCGGAGTCCGGAAAACCCCGCCGGCCTGTATTTCTCGAGAATCCCTTCTTATTTCACTTCCCGTTCCTCGATCCACGGCATCATGGCGCGCAGACGGCGTCCGACTATCTCGATGTCGTGCTCCTTCTCCTTGCGCACCACCGTGTTGAACGTCGGACGGTTCACCATGTTCTCGTTGATCCATTCGCTGGCAAATCTCCCGGTCTGGATATCACGAAGGATTCCGCGCATCCGCTCGCGCGTCGCATCGTCGATGACGACCTTGCCCCGCGTGATGTCTCCGTACTCGGCGGTGTCGGAAACCGAATAGCGCATCATGGTGATGCCGCCCTGGTAAATCAGGTCGGTGATCAGCTTTACCTCGTGGAGGCACTCGAAATACGCCAGCGCGGGCTGATAACCCGCCTCCACGAGGGTTTCGAACGCGACGCGAATCAACTCGGTGATGCCGCCGCACAGCACCGCTTGCTCGCCGAAGAGGTCCGTTTCGGTCTCCTCCTCGATGGTCGTCTCGATGATGCCGGCGCGGGCGCAGCCCACCGCCTTGCCGTAAGCCAGAGCATAGTCCTTCGCCTTTCCCGTGGCATCCTGGAAAACGGCCACGAGTCCGGGTACCCCGCGCCCGTCTTCGTACTGGAATCTCATCGTGTGGCCCGGGCTTTTGGGCGCGATCATCACGACGTCGATGTTATCGGGGGGAATGATTTGCCCGTAATTCAGGTTGAATCCATGGGCGACCACCAGGGCGTCGCCGTCTTTCATGTTGGGCTCGATGTCCGTATTCCAGATCGCCGGCTGAAGGTGATCCTGTGTGAGGATGACCACCATGTCGCCCGCCTTGGCCGCCTCGGCCGTTTCCATCACCTCGAGGCCGTCATCCTCGGCCTGCTTCCAGCGCGGGGAGGATTTTCTTAAACCCACGACGACGTCCGCGCCGCTGTCCTGAGCGTTCAGCGCATGGGCGCGCCCCTGGCTTCCGTAACCGATGACGGCGATTTTTCTGTTTTGCAGCAGATTCAGATCGGCATCGGCGTCGTAGTAGATTTTCAGGTCTTTCAACAACTGTTCTTCATTCGCTTCGCTCATGGCCTTTGGCCCTCCAGGATTCGCAGCCCTCGCCGCGCCATCAAAAAAACGATCCACATGGTTCGGAAAAAACACCTCTTTATAGAATTCGGTTTCTTGCGGAAAACCGCTGAAAAAAGAGACCCTAATCTAGGAGCCGGAAGCGAGAGCGTCAAGGCGCCCAGCGCATCGGGGCGCGAATTCCAAAAACACCTGATCCTCCTCTCGGGCCCGCCCCTTCGAAAACCCCCGGCGAATACCACCAACTCTATGGCGGAAACATTTCGCTCCTCACCAGAGGCACGGGAGACGCAAAAAAAGCCGAAGCAAAGCGCCCCGGCTTTTTTCGAGTTGTCTTCTATACCGCAGAGGAAATGACGGGCCTTTCGATTCCCTTGAACGCAACCGCAATCTCATCAGCCGCTTTCGAGGCCGCATCGCTCGCTTCCTGCGCGAGCGACTTCGCTCTTTCAGCCGTCTGATGGGCGGATTCCGTCGCCCTGTCCTTCGCATCCGCCAGATACGCGCTCGCCTGTGCGGAGAACTCTCCGGCTTCCGCTGCGGCGTATTTGGCCTGCTCAACGGCCGCCATCGCCATGTCCTTGCCCTTCTCCAGCATCTGGCGAACCGCCTGATCAGCGTCGTCTTTCTTGTGCATAAGCGCAACGGAGGCGTGCGAGAGCGCCGCATCGACCGATTCCATGGCCTTCCGTGCCGATTTCACCGCAGCCTCGCTCGCTTCCGCCAAAGAGGGCATTGTGGGGACTTCGAGCGGCATCGTGGGGTCCGTCATGGTATGGAGCACTTCGGCCCGCACTTCCGCTGAACCCAGCCTCCTCGCTTCGGAGGCGCGCAAGCCCTCCTCGTCCACCATGATGTCGAGTCTTTTCGCCACGATGCGCTGGCTCGGCTCCCTCACCCCCCAGGCCAGGCCCACGAGCTCCATCAGCTTGATGAGCCGGTAGGTAATATCCACCTCAAACCACCGCTGGCCGTGGGCGGCCGAGCGCTGATCCGCATGGTGGTTGTTATGCCAACCCTCACCAAAGGAGAAGATCGCGACGAGCCAGTTGTTGGTGCTCTCCTCGTCCGTGTTGTAGTTTCGGTAGCCGAAGGTGTGCGTCACCGAATTCACCGCCCAGGTGCAGTGCCACAAAACGACCGTTCGCACGAATACGCCCCAGACGAGCCAGGACATGCCCAGACCGCCGTACACTTCCCCGGCGAAGTAAATGACAACCGCCGTCAGGACATAGATGGGGAAAAAGAACATGTCGAAAAAGCGCTGCCACTTATCGCGGTGCAAATCCTTGGCGAAGCGCGAGTACTCCTGGTAGGTGTGCGCGTCCGGCAGGCTGACGAAAAGCCATCCGGCATGCGCCCAAAGAAAATTCACGAGCGGGGAATGGGGGTCCGGCTCCTCGTCCGATTCCTTGTGGTGAATCCGGTGCATCGCCACCCATTCAATGGGTCCGCTCTGAAGCGCCTGGCAGGCGCAAAACGTCAGGAAATACTCCACAGGTTTATACGTCTGGAAACTCCTGTGCGTCAGGAGCCGATGGTAGGAAACCGTCACTCCCACCATTCCGGCGACGAAATACATCACGATTCCCAGGACGAGGCCGGAAACGCTGAAATATCTCAAGTCAAAAGCCATCAGGGCGAGCAGATGAATCACCCCGATGATGAAAATCGTCTCCCACTGCAGCTTTCTTTCGGCTTTTCTGTGAATCGCGAGGCTGGGTTTCTGCGGCGCGGTAGACAAGTTCTTTCCCCCATTCTCCAATAATCTATCAGGGTATCGTGGAACTTCATTTTAGATATGAGCGGGCGATGTGCCGAGACAACTCTTCATCAACCTCAGACACTGTGTTGAATCGCGGTTATCATGGGCCAGAAGCAAGGAGAAATCAAGCCCCCCGAAAGAAATCACTCCCCCGGAATCCGAATCTTTCACCAATTTTGCCAAAGCCGATCATTCGGGTTCGACACATGGCGAATAAGGAGAGTTCGGCGATCCGCATTGTCATTTCGCCGATTCTCCCGTAAGAAGCGTAATCCACACCAAAACGTCATCCAGCGAGGAGAACACCATGCCCGAAGTGAGAACAAACGGCGTCAGTCTTTATTACGAAGCCAGCGGCGAGGGCGCGCCCATCGTCTTCGTCCATGAATTCGCGGGCGACTACCGCAGTTGGGAAGACCAGGTTCGCTATTTCAACCGCAGATACAGGGTCATCACCTACAACGCGAGAGGTTTCCCGCCCTCCGAGGTGCCTGAAGACGCATCGCAATACAGCCAGGACATCGCCGTGAACGACCTGGCCGGCCTCATCAGGGAATTGAACCTCGCACCCGCCCACGTCGTGGGACTTTCGATGGGCGGCTATGCGACCCTCCATTTAGGCCTCCGACACCCCGAACTTGCCCGCTCCATCGTCGTGGCCGGCTGCGGCTACGGCTCCGACATGGATCAGCGCGAACGATTCCAAAAAGACGCAGAAGTTGTGGCTGACCGGTTTCTGAACGAGAGCATGGACAAATTCGGTCCCGTCTACACCGCCGGCCCCACGAGAATGCAGCTTAAGAGAAAAGACGCGATCGGCTATCAGAAATTCATCGATCACTTCATGAGCCACTCCCCTCTGGGCTGCTCCTACACGATGCGCGGGGTGCAAAGCGCGAGGCCCTCGGTCTATGAACTCGGAGAGCAGATGAAGAACTGCTCCGTGCCCACGCTCGTTCTCACGGGAGATGAAGACTTTCCCTGCCTGGAGCCCGGGCTGTTCATGAAGCGCAACATTCAGACGGCCGCCCTGTTCACCTTCCCCAACTCGGGGCACCTCATCAACCTCGAAGAACCCGCCATGTTCAACCGGGTCGTTCTCGAGTTCATCACCGAGGTGGATGCCGGACGCTGGCCGACGCGCGACCCGCTTTCGATGGGAGAATCCGCGCTCCTGCCGGATGAGGAATAGTTTTTACGTCAAGGAGAAGACATGCCGGGCAAGCTGGAAGGGAAAAGAACGATCGTTACGGGCGCCTCATCCGGTATCGGCGCGGCCATCGCGCGCAGGTTCAGCGCGGAGGGCGCATCCATCTGGGCCGCGGGCGGCTTCAGCCAGGAGCGCCTCGACGGAATCATCGCCGATTGCAGCGCGGGAGGCGGCAAAATCGACGGACGATGCTACGACCTGAGAGACGCGAGAAAAGCAAACGACCTCATGAGCGATGGCGCGCAATTCCTGGGCGGTCTCGACATCATGGTGAACTGCGCCGCCATGCGGGGACACAAGAGTTTTTTGGAGTTCACCGACGAGCAGATCGACGAGTTGTATGAAGTAAACGCGAAATCCGTGTTCATCGCCACGCGTGAGGCGGCCAGGCTCATGGCGCCTCAGGGCAAGGGAAAGATCCTGATGATCGGCTCCATCGACGGGGAGCGGGGGGTTCCCGGCAACGCGCTCTACTGCGCCACGAAGACCTCCATGCACAATTTAACGCGCGCCCTGGCCGTGGAACTCGGCCCTCTTGGGCTGCGCGTCAACTGCCTCATGCCGGGAACCACCGAGAGCGAGCGCGTGAAGGAGATCCACATCAACGACCCCGAGCGCGCCAAGGCGAAACTGCCCCGAATCCCCGTGAACCGATTTGCAAGTCCAGAGGAGATGGCCGAAGTCTCGCTCTTCTTGGTTTCGGACGAGAATGATTTCATGAACGGCGCCTTCATCTCATGCGACGGCGGCACACTGGCGATGTAGCCTGACTGTGGTCCCTGAGAAGAGGAATACCCCATCCATACGAGAGCATCACGATTTGCCAGCCCACGGAGGTATGTCGAGCGATGAAGAAAACCCCTGTCGTTTGTGAAAATGTCACTCCCGCTTTCCCGTCCTACCCGGTGGCGGTCAAGGCCGGCGAACTTCTGTTCGTCTCGGGTTTAAGGCCCGCTGGCCTGGCGGGTTTCGCGGACCTGCCCGAAGCGGGGCGCGAGCAGATGCAGGGCTATCCGCTCGCCGACCTTACCGAAGAGCGGGTCGTCGCCGATTCCTGGGCGGTCCACGACAGCCTTGAAAAAATCCTCGTCGCAGCGGGCACGCACCCCGATCAGGTGCTGCGCCAGCATATCTGGCAGCGCGACAAACGCTATTTTCCCAGCTACGAGCACGTCCGGGTGCATTGGCAGCCGACGCCCGCTCCCAGCAGTGGACTGGGCGTAACGGATGTCATCGGTCGAGGAAGGCACTGGATCGGGATCGACGCCATCGCCGCCTGCACGCAAACCGGCGGCGTGTTCGGCAAACGACAAGTTTTGACCGACGTATACAACCCGGATCTGCCTGCGGCCTCACACTACTGCCAGGCGATACGCTCGGGCCCGTTCGCCTTTTTTGCCGGCCACATCCCCATCAAAACGGCGGAGCCTGGAAAACCGCTGGTCAACTCGTATGACGACGTACCCGAGGAGGGCCGTTTTCTTTCGACGGGGCGCAGCCATCCCGACAGCCGACATGGCCCGATTGCATCGCAAACCTGGTACGTCTACAACGAACTGCGCCGCACGCTCTCGGGCCACGGCATGGATATGGAAGACGTCGTGAACGTGTCGATTTTCCTGAGCGACCTGCGCGATTTCTCCACTTTCCACCGGGTGCATACCCACTTCTTCGCCGAAGTCCAGCCATCGCTTTGCGTCGTGGGATTCGACGAGGTGGGCCACCGCGGCACGCGCATCGAGATCGAAATCACCGCCATGGACCGGAAAAGCGGTCTTGTCCGTCAATCATTCCCCTGGCCGGGAGCGGTGCCCTTCGCGGCTCCCGCCGTCACGCAAGCGGGGCCGGTTTGTTTCTTCTCGGGCATGGTGGGCGTCGATGAGGCGGGAACGCTCGTACGGAGCACGGACGACCTGCCCGAGGCGGGGCTGCTCGCCGTGCGGTCTTTGGAGGAAATAGAGCGGCGGCCGGGCCTCGCCGCGCAATGCTGGTCAGCGTGGGAGCAGCTACGCGCCGGCGCGGCGGGTGCGGGGATGGAACTGACGGACATCGCCATGACCAGGGTGTACCTCTCCGATCCGGCGGACCTGGCAGTCTACGAGGCGGTTCGAGAGACTTTCATCGTCGAGGACCTGCCCGCGTTCGAATGCGTGATCGTGCATGGCCCCGGCCCGGTCGCGGAAGCGCTGGTCCAAATCGACGCCATCGGTGTGAAATAACGAAGACGACAAGTTCGTCGTCTTGGGGAGTCAGAACCAGGCCCACAAATCTTCTTTTGCGCGTAGTTCTTCGCTTGCGCCGTCGAACACCACGCGCCCTCCTTTGAGCACGATTGCCCGCTCGACGATGTCCAGGGCGGCGAGCACGTTCTGTTCGACGAGGATCAGCCCGGTACCGAGTTCCGAGTTGATGCGCAAGAGCGAGCCCAGCACGTTTTTCACGATAGCAGGCGCGAGTCCGGCGGTCGGCTCGTCGAGCAGGAGGATTTGCGGCCGCGTCATCAAGGCCAGCGCGACCGCGAGCATCTGCTGTTCTCCACCGCTCATGTCGCCTGCGAGCTGATCCTGGCGTTCCCGCAGCAGCGGGAAAAGGGCATAGGCCTCCTTGAGAAACGAGGAGTCTGATTTCGAACCGGCGATGTGGAGATTCTGCTCGACCGTGAGGTTCGGAAAAACGTTCTGAACCTGCGGCACGAAGCCGATTCCCAGCATGACGTTGCGGTGAACCTGATCCGGCACGATGGGCGAACCACCGAAATCCACGGCGCCGGATACATCCCTGACGCCGCCGACCAGACATTTGAGAAACGTTGACTTGCCCGAACCGTTGTGACCGAAAATTCCCATCCGTATACCAGTATCGAAAGACAGCGACACGTCGTTCACGGCGACAAGTGGCCCGTAGCGGGCCGTGAGGTTTTGGACTTCGAACATCGTTCTCTCTCGATTACTGCGGGTGTTCGCCGCCGAAATACAGATCCGTTAGCTGCGTATCGCGTGTGAGTTCGTCAACGGAGCCGCTGGCCAGAACACATCCGTTGAACATAAAAACCGTGCGATCGCTGATGTCGCGTATGAACGAGATGTTGTGCTCCACAACGCAGACCGCACGCCCGGCCTGGGCCTCTTCGCGGATGACGCGGATAATCGTTTCATACGCCTGCCCTTCGACACCCGCCATGGGTTCATCCAGCAACAGGCACGCCGCGTCGCTCATCAACGCCCTGGCGAGGCCGATCCGCTTCTGCTGGCCGTAGGAGAGTTCGATCGCCATCTCGTGCATCTTTTCAGCGAGACCCACCCGCTCAAGAAGCACCATGGCCTTTTCCGTCGCTTCCTGGCGGAAGGCGTCGACCGAGCGGCGGCGGAACAGAATGCGCGCCAGGGATTCTCCGGGGTAGCGCCGCGTCGCTATCAGCAGGTTGTCGATCACCGACATCGAGTGAAACATGCGGGTGTTCTGCCAGGTGCGGGCCAGCCCGATCCGCGCGCGGTGGTGCATGGGCAATTGATCCACGCGATGGCCTTCCAGAATTATTGAACCCGCATCGGGGGGAATCACGCCTGAGATCAGGTTGAACAAAGACGTCTTGCCTGCCCCGTTGGGACCGATGAGGCCGACGATCTCGCCCGCCTCGAAGCTCAGGTTGACGTCGTCCGCCACCACGATTCCGCCAAAGCTCTTGTGCAGATCCTCGACCCTGACGATTGTGCTCATTCCGCTCGCCTCCTCGCCCTGAAGGCCGCGCTCGCGCTCCACGCCTCGAGCCCGCCCCCGCCGCGGCTGCCTCCCGTCAGGCCCTGGGGCCGCGCGAAGAGGAAGAAAATGACGAGCGTCGTATAGATGACGCCCTGAAGCGGCGCCATGATGGAGACGGGCAGACCGAGAAACGTGATGGCCTGCGGAAGGGTCGTCAGGAGCACTGCGCCCACCAGGGGTCCCCATGTGGTGGCGGCGCCGCCCACGACCACCATCGTCAGCAGGGCCGCCGAAGTGAATATGCCGAACTGCTCGGGCGTGACGTAGGCGAAGTAATGCGCGTAGAGAGCACCCGCCAGGCCGGCCATTCCCGAGCCGATGGCGAACAGGACGATCTTGATGTTCATCGCGTTGCGGCCCAGGGCGCTGAAGGCTTCTTCGTCGTTGCGCATGGCGGTGATGGCCCGCCCGTAATCCCCCTCGACAATCCAGCCCACAAGCAGGACCGCGCAGGCGGCGACAACCGCGATGAGCAATACGAAGACGAGGCTTCTCGACGGGCCTTCGTTCAACACCGGAATGTTGGTCAGCCCGCCGGCCGCGCCTGTGAATTCGAGGTTGTTGATAACGTGCAGGATACCCAACTGAAACCCGATGCTGGCGATGACGAGGTAATCGCCCGACACGCGAAGCGAGGGCAGCGACACGCCGAACGAGAGCACCATTGCGATTGCTGCTCCTATGAGGATGGAGAGCGGAACCGGAATCTGCAGGTGAATCGCCAGCAGGCCGGAGCAATAGGCCCCGATGGCGTAGAAGATGGGATGGGCGACGCTCATCAGTCCGCCGTATCCCAGAATGAGGTTGAAGCTCGTAGCGAGGATCACGTTGATCCCGATGAGCACCATCACTGTCAGGATGTATTCCATTTCCGGCTCAGTCTCCCGCAGGGTCGGCCACCGCCACGGCGGCGGAGCGTCCCGATGGTCTCACCAGCCCGCTCAGCCGGCGCGGCAAGGCGAACCCGCGCGGGAAGAAGATGATGACGACGAATATCAGAATATAGGCCAGCAACGCCTGCCATTTGGACGCGATGACCAGAATGCTGAACGCCTGTATGAGACTCAGTGCAATCGCCGCGATTCCGGCGCGAAAGACGTTGCCGATCCCGGCCAGAATCGTCGCGATGACGGCGAAGATCAAAAGATGCTGGAGCGGCGTGGAGGGAAACAGCGCCGCCTTGGTCCCGAAAAGGTACATGCCGGCTGTGATGAGCACGGCGGCGATGGAGATCGAAACACCGTAAGCGCGCTTGCGGCTGATTCCGTATATCTCCGCCAGATTCTCGTTATCGGCGACGGCGATCAGATACTGGCCGTAGCGCGTGTGGTGGATGAACAGATAGAGGATCAGCATCAACACCGCCGTCACCGCGATCGCCATCAAGTCCCAGTGACTGATCGCAATGCCGGCGTATAAGTCGACGGGCCACAACAGGCTCGGGTAAAGCGTCTGAGGCTCAGTCCCGAAGGCAAGTTCGGTGAGGTATACCGAGAACTCCGAAAACACGATCGTGAAGATGAACAGGGTCAGGATTGAGGAGTTGCGGTCGCGGAACACCATGAAGGCGCAGCGCTCGAGCGCGAGCGAGACGGCGAGCGTTATCAGGAGCCCGAAAATCAGGGCGGGAACCAGCGGTAATCCCCAGTGCCTGAACGCCACGAGCAGGGAGTAGTAGGCGAACACCATCACCCCGGCCTGGGCGAAGTTCCATATCTTGTTGACCTTGAGGACGAGCGAGAAGGCGACCGCAAACAGGCAGTAATAGGTCGCGGCGGCAAATCCCGTCCACAAGAGTTGCCCCAAAATCCCCCAGGTCAGCATGGCTTGACGTCACACACGATATAATCCCGGTGGGCGCGCCCGTCGGCGCGCCCACGCAGAGGAAGCATACGGGATCAATCCTTCTGGGAGCCGATAAGCGTGAATTTTCCGCCCTTCACCTGCCAGAAGTAGACCGGCTTCTTGACCGTGTGATCGTCGTTGATGGTCACCGTATTGGTCAATGGCTGCTCGAACGTCTTTATTGCCACCAGCGCCTTGCGCATGTTCTCACCGGTGATCGGCAGCTTCTTGTCCAGCACCCACTTGTAGAGCGCCGCAACGATATAGGGCGCATCGTAGAAATACTGCGTATAGGGCAGCCCGATGGGCATGCGCTTGTACGCCTTCTTCCAGCGCTCGATATAGGCGGGCAGGTTCTTGTTGTCCTCCACGCTGGGGGCCAGCGCGGTCACGATGATGCCCTCCGCTCCCTTGCCCAACTGCTGGATCATTTTGGGGTTGAAGGCCGTCTGGTAGCTCGTGATCTGGGTCTTGACGCCGAGCTGGCGCATTTGCGCGACGACGGCCGTGAAATCGCGGATCACGCTGTGGATGTGGATGATGTCCGGGTTGGCTGCTTTCACCTTGAGCACCAGGCCGGTGAAGTCCGAACGCTCCTGCTCGTAGGACTCATAGACGACGATTTTGCCGCCGGCCCTCTTGAAGCTGTTGCTGAAGACCTTGGCGCCGTCGCGGCCCGTCTCGTGATTCACGTGCAAGACGGCGGCGCGGCGCTTGCCCATCTTCTGATAGGCGTATTTGCCTAGGGCGTTCATATCCACGTCCGCCAGCGGGAAAGTCGTATAGACGTAATCGCCCAGCCGCGCGATGGCCGGCGCGTTTGCGCCTACGCTGAGCATCAGCACCTTCTCGCGGTTGGCGATGGGCGCAACCGCCTTGACCACGTTGCTGAACGCGGTGATGTACACGGGCACCTTCTCCACGTGGACGAAGCGGTTGACCACCGCGATGCCGACCTCGGGCTTCGCCTGGTGATCCAGAATGATGGCTTCGAGCGGATGGCCGTTGACGCCGCCCTTGGCGTTGATGTCCTCGACCGCCCAGCGGACCGCCTGCATCTGATCCTTGCCGAAAATCGCGGCGGGCCCGGTCAGCGGATCCGCAACCCCGAAGCGAAGCGGTTTCTTCTTGGCCGCTGGCGCGTCACCAACAAGCGGGCCGCCCAACAAACCAATCGCTACGATGAGCGCAACCCAGAAAGTGGCGCGTTTCAAAACGCGCGAAAAAATGTGGTTCATCGACTTTTCTCCCGTGTGGATATGGACTCAGAATTCAACTGTTTGAGAGTGAGGCGATTACAACACGGCCCCTTGATCCCTGTCAATGAATACGCGGTAGGCGGCACAAGAACAGGAAGAAAAATTCCAGATGTTTGCAGGCGCGGACCTCATCTCCCGTGGGCGCGGTGGTACTGGTCGGCGACATAGGCCTCATCCGTCACGCCGAGCGTGGAGGCCGCTTACGGCGTCGCCCTGCGTCCGCCGCCATCCATGTAAATGGAACTGCCGTTCACGTAAGAACACGCGGCGGAGGCCAGAAACGCCGCGACGTTCGCCACCTCTTCGGGTTCGGCGATCCTGCCGGCCGGCGTCCTGGCGCCGACACCTTTCAAGAATTCCTCGACATCCTTGCCGGCCTTATCCGCCGGAGCCTGCATGATGTCGCGCGCGCGCTGCGTGTTCGTCATGCCCGGGCAGATGGTGTTCACCTGAATCCCCTCCCCCGCCACGGCGTCGGAGAGCGCTCTCGTGTTGTTGAGCACCGTGATGTTCGCCGCACTCGTGGGGATGTTCCCCCGTGCGGGGCTCGTGCCCGCTCCGCCCGCGATGTTCACGATGCGGCCCCAGCCGTTTTTCTTCATGTGGGGAATCACCAACTGGGACATGCGCAGATACCCGTAAGTCTTGAGCGCGAGCGCCTCGGTGATCCACTCCGCATCGAGCGACAGGATGTCTCCGCCCCGAGCTGCGCCTGCGCTGTTGATGAGGATGTCCACGCCGCCGAAATTCGTGACGCACGCATCAACCACCTTCTCGCAACCCTCAAGCGTCGTCAGATCGGAGGAGACGGACATCCCTTCGCCGCCTGCGGCGTTCACATCTTCAACCGCCGTAGCCAAAAGTCCTTCATCGCGCGCCGTGACACACACGCGAGCGCCCTCTTTCGCCAGCGCGATCGCGCATTCGCGTCCGATGCCGCGGCTCGCGCCCGTCACGATCGCAATCTTTCCCGTCAAACCTAGGTCCATCCTTTTCTCCTTAGAAAATCATGAATAAAACGATGAAATACTGCTGCTTAAGCCAGCACGAGCTGGCAAGGATTCGTGGCCCGGTACTCGGCCTTCTTGTCCGTAATCTCCATCACTTTGGGCAGGTTTTCGATCCCGTGCTCCTCGTGGGTTATGAGAGAGCGTACGTCGATCCTTCCGCTGGCCACCCATTGTCCGCCCAGGGCCACGGTGTCTGCGCCATGACCTTCCGGGAAAATCCACTGAATCCCCTGCGAGCGCATGAAAACCGGGTCGAATTTCACATCTCCGATGAGCCCCGCGATCTGGATGACGCGCCCGCCGATGCGCACCATGCGCGTCGCCTGGTGAAGCGTGGCGTGGCCCGAGAGGCCCTGATCCGCGTTGCCGCCGGCGCACTCGAATACGAGGTCGACGCCTTTGCCCGCCGTGATCTCCATCACCTTCTCGACGGGATCATCCACTCTCGCGTCGATGACCTCATCCGCCCCGAACTTGCGGCTCAAGGCGAGGGCCTCGTCTTTCACGTCGCTCACATAAACGGCCCCCGCTCCGCAGGTGCGCGCGGCCTGTAAGGCGTAGAGGCCCATGACCCCCTGGCCTGTGATGGCCACCGTCTCGCCCGTCTGGATCTTCGCATCACGCATGGCGGCGACCGTGGAGGAAAGCGGCTGCAGGCAGGCGATGGATGTATCGTCCAGCGTCTGGGGCGGCCTCACGAGGCCGTGCGCCGGCAGCGAGATGTATTCGGCGAACGCGCCCGGCGTGTTGATGCCCACGTGCAGCTTATCGATGCAGTACATCTCCCTGCCCTCGCGGCAGAAACTGCATTCCAGGCACGGAACGTGGCCGGAAGTGCACACCCTGTCGCCGGGCATTAAGTGCTCAACACCATCGCCCACCTCGACGACTTCCGCGCTCATCTCATGCCCCAGCAACTGGACGGGCGCGTACTTTTCGAGCATTTCCCTCAAAAGCGCCGAATTGATGGTTCCGACGCCTAAGGACCTCTGCACGTCGGTGATGCTCGGCTGCACACGCCGCACCTTGCACACGGCCCAGCCCGGCTTCACCTCGGGGTCCGGCACTTCATCCAATCGCATATCGCCAAAGGCGTAGAAACGCCACGCTTTCATGCTTGCGAACCCTCCACTTGTAAAGGCAAACTCACCGCAATAGCTCTTAACACTCTTTTCCCCATCCGCCAAGACTGGGCGGGAGATTTGTTTGCGCGCGGCTTTCCGCCCGCGTGAGGAGAAAACATGCCGGACATCAAGGTTCATGCGAAAAATCTTCATGCCTATCTCGCACGCGTCTATGAGGCTCTCAGACTATCCGAAGCGGACGCCAATGCCTGCGCAGCCCAGTTGGTGGACGCCGAACTGAGGGGCGTGAGTTCGCACGGGTGCGTTCGCTTCGGTGTCTTCGTGGAGCGCCTGAGAAACGGGACGGCGAACCCGAGACCCCACGTCCATACGATCACCGACCTGCCCGCATTTTCTCTGCTGGATGGGGACTACGGCATGAGCGCCGTCGTCGCGCGGCGCGCCATGGAGGTCGCCATCGAGAAGGCGAAGGCCGGCGGCATCGGGGCTGCAGCGATTCGCAAGTCCTCCCACACGGGCCACATCGGCTATTTCGCCGCCATGGCGCTCGAACACGGCATGATCGGCATGGTCATCAGCGGCGCGGTGGGAAACCTCGCCCCGTGGGGCGGGTTCGAGAGAATGATCGGGAACAACCCGGTCGCCTTCGCGGTTCCCTCGAACCAGGAATATCCGATCCTCTTCGACATCGCCACGTCCAAGGTGGCAAGAGGCTACGTGCTCCTGGCCGCCAGGACGGGGGAGCCGATCCCCGAGGGCTGGGCGCTCGACCCTTCGGGCAACCCGACCACGGACGCCGCCCTCGCCGCCAAGGGAACCATGCTGCCCCTGGGCGATTACAAGGGATACGGCCTTGCGCTCATGTTCACCTTTCTGACTGGAGCGCTTACAGGCAACGGTTTCGACGCCGATCAGCCCGACTGGCTGGAGACGGACAAACCATTCGGCCTGCCCATGTTCGCCATGGCGATAGACCCGGAGAGATGCCTGGGCGGCGGTTACAAGGCGGCGGTGGATGAGGCCGCGGCGCGCATCAAGGCCTCAGGCCTGGCGCCCGGCTTCGATGAAATCCGCATCCCGGGCGAAGGGGCTCACCGCAGGTATCAGGCCGCCCTGGCTGAGGGCATCACGATCAAAGAAGCGCTCGCGCAGGACCTGGACCGGATAGCGGCGGAGGTGGGCGTGACGCCCTTGTCCGGGGGCTGAGTATAATGAAAATCCCCCGCCTTTGTTGAAGTGTTGGCTCCCATGCGCTAGTTTTATGGCTCGTTGATTGGACGTTCTTTACATATCCATCACATGACCGGGTGCGAGGCGTATTCGCGCCCTGAATTTTTGAAGGAGAAGATATGCCGGTAACTGCAATGATCATCGAAGAAAGAGACAACGTCGCCACCTGTCTCGAAAAAGTGGCAAAGGGAGGCTCGGTTCGCCTCATGCTCAACGGAAAAATGGGCAAGACGCTCAAGGCCAATCAGGCGATCCCCTACATCCACAAAATCTGCATCAAGCCCCTGAAAAAGGGCGAACACTGCATGAAGTACGGCCTGTCCATTGGCGTGGCGAGCAAGGACATCAAGGTGGGCGACTACATTCACGTTCATAACATAGAGAGCGCCCGCGGCCGCGGCGACCTCGCGTAGAGAAGGAGGTCCACGATGGCCAGAAGAAACGGAAGAGGCGCAAGCTCATCGAAACGCCTGAGAAAAACCTGGTGGGGATATCCCCGGGAAAACGGCGACGTGGGCGCGAGAAACTACCTGCTCTTACTGAGCGGAACTCTTTATGCGAACTCCACATGCGAGCGCGTCGCGAGGACCTTAAGACATAGCGTCGCCCTCACACATCCACTGGGCCGCTGCCAGATAGGCCCCGACATCCAGCGCACGTTCGAGACCCTCGTAGGACACGGACAAAACGCCAACGCGGGCGCCGTCATCGTCATCGATCATCACCGCGAGGAAGGCTGCACGGCGGACGAAATAGCCCATGAAATCGCAAAAACGGGAAAACGGGTGGAGGCGATCAACATCCGCGAAGACGGCGGCGCGATAGACGCCACCGCCAAGGCCACGCGCATCGGCATGGAGATGCTCAGAGAACTCACGAACGAACGCCGACAGGAAGTTTCCGTCAGCAAGCTCCTGTTGGGCCTCAACTGCGGAACGTCGGACACCACCTCGGGCCTCTCCCACAACAAGGCCACCGGCTGGGTGACGGACCAGGTGGTCAAGCTGGGCGGACGCGCACTTTTGGCCGAGACCACGGAGATGATGGGCGGCGAAGACGTGCTGGCCGCCAAATGCGTGAGGCCGGCCCTGGGCAAGCGCATCTGGAAAATGGTGGAAGAGATGGAAGAGCGCATCCTCGCCTGCGGCGTCGACCTGAGGGGCAGCCAGCCCACGGGCGACAACATGGAGGGCGGCCTGACCACGATTGAAGAGAAATCCCTGGGCGCCATCCAGAAGGCGGGCTCCGCCCCCATCGTGGACGTGATCCCGTGGGCGAAACGCGCGAACCGCAGAAGCGGGCTCCACGTGATGGACACCCCGGGCCACGGGGGTGAATCCATCACCGGTATCGCGGCGGGAGGCTCTCAGGTGCTCATCTTTTCCACGGGCGGCGGCCACACCATCAACCACCCCCTGATGAGCACCATCCGCATCACGGGCAATCCGCTTTCAGCGAGGCTTCAGGCCGACACCACGGACGTGGACGTGACGGACATCTTCGAGGGCGCGCCCATCGAGGTGGCGGGACGGCGCGTCTATGACGAGGTGATCGAAGTCGCTAGCGGGAAGATGACGAAGGCCGAAATCCTGCATGAGGACAACGCCTTCGCCATCAACAGGAATGGGCCCAGCGTCTAGGAGATTCACCATCAGCCCCGGCGGATGTTCTCCGGGGGTTTGGTTCACGCGGCAGGCAATGCAGATGCTCATTGCCCGAGGCCTTAGATGAATCCCCTCCCCTACGCCGAGGCCATCGCGATACTCGCCGAAGAAGAGCGGGGGGACGGCTGGCTCGCATTTTGCGAGAGGGAAAACCTTTATCAGCTTCCCGTGGTCGAATGGCTGGACGCGCTGAGGGAGGAAATCCTGGCCCTTGCTCCCGAAGCGCCTCTGGAAGTGGGAGCCGGCGACGGCACGATCGGAAAAGCACTGCAGGCGCGCGGTGTGAACCTGAAACTTTCCGACCCCGCCGGACGCGAAGGAACCGAAGCCCTGGGCGCGCGGGATGCGCTCATCATCCATGCACCCGATTTCGTGTTCTCCTGCTGGCTGCCGTATGATTCAGGCGCTGAACAACAGATATTGGAGGCGATGAGCCTCCACTGGTATCTGGCGGTGGTGCAGCAAGGGCCAGGCTACGCCGGGAGCGAAGCGCTTTGGGACGCCCCCGGCTGGAGCGTGCGGGAATTGAGCGAGGTGAACAACTGGTCGGTTTCGCGGGCTGATTTTCTGAGCGAGGTCGACTCGGGCGAGCACGTCCGGCACGGGATGGCCTATCTGTTCACGCGTGAGGAGTGAATGAGCGGACATACGACGGGCGAAAAACTCCATGTATTCTTGCACAGGGCCTTCAGCAAGCTGGGCATGCCGGATGAGGACGCCGCATGGACGGCGGATACGCTCGTGACGGCCGAGTTGCGCGGCGTCACCAGCCACGGCGTGATCCGCATGCCACACTACGCCAGACGTCTGGAGGTCAAGCTGGCGAACCCGGCGCCTGATTTCCGCATCATAAAAGACGCAGGCGCACTCGCGCTCGCAGACGGCGACAACGGCATGGGCCAGGTGGTATCCAAACGCGCGATGGAAGAGGCCATCGCCCGCGCCCGAACCCACAACGTGGGCGTCGTCCTACTCAAGGAGAGCAACCATTTCGGCGCCGCCGCGACGTATGCGGCCATGGCCCCCGAAGCCGGCATGGTGGGCCTCGTGACGACGAACACGCTGCGCGTCCTGCCCCCGGCAGGAGGCAAGGAACCCAAGATCGGCAACAATCCCGTCTCTATCGCCCTGCCGAGCGACCCGCCCATGGTGCTGGACATGGCTCTCTCCGTCGTGGCGCGAGGCTACATCATCGAGGCGGCGCGCGCGGGCGAACTCATCCCCGAGGGCTGGGGACTGGACAACGAGGGAAGACCCACCACCGACCCCCATCAGGTTCTCGAAAGCTCCCTTCTTTCCCCGATTGCAGGCTACAAGGGCAGCGGTCTTTCCATCGCGATCGACGCCATTCTGGGTTCCCTCGCGGGTGGAGGCCACAGCCACGAGATCGTGGGCATCAACGAGTTTCACGGGAAAAGCCGCGTCACGAGCGTTTTCGCCGCCATCAACGTAGAGTCGCTGCTCCCAATATCGCAATTCCGGGCTTCCGCCAATGCCTTTATCTCCATCATCAAGGCCACACCGAAAGCCGCGGGTGTGGAGACGATTTTCATGCCCGGCGAAATCGAGCATCAAAGCGAGACGAAGCGCCGACGCGACGGGTTCGAGCTATCGCCCGAACGGCTCGCTGAACTCGATGAAATCGCCCAACGGCTCGACCTCCCCCCGCTGGAGCGTGGACAATGAACGACCCTACCCCCCACGAGTTGGCCGAAGCCGCTTCCAGATTCGCCCGCGAGGCGGGAGAAATCCTGATGGGGCTTTTCGGGAAGCAGGTGGAAGTGGATTACAAGAACGAGGCCGAAACCGACCCGGTGAGCGAAGCCGACCGTGCGAGCCAGGAGTTTCTGACTAAGGCGATAAACGAAAATTTTCCGGCGCATGGCGTATTGGGTGAGGAGAAGCCCGAAGACGAAGAAGAAGCCAGAGCGCAAGGCGCGCGCGAGGTACCCGAATATCTTTGGGTTCTGGATCCCCTGGACGGTACGAAAAATTTCCTGAACGGCCTGCACGTCTGGGGCTGCTCCGTGGGGGTCCTGAAGCGCGGGCGTTCGATTGCAGGCGCCATTTTCACGCCAGAGGACAAAGGAACCATCTACCACGCATACGAGGGGGGCGGAGCGTTCCGCAACGATCACCGAATCGAAGTTGCGGGAGAGGACAAGCCAACGGGAAAGCGCATCGCCGCCCTGCCCGGCTCCTACTGGACGCAGTTTCGCCCCACGGGGCCACTCAAGAAAAACCTGGGCGAGGTACGCGCCACCGGATCGATGTGCTACGAGCAGGCCCTCGTGGCGCGCGGAGGCCTTCACTACACTCTTTTCGGCGTTCCCAGCATCTGGGACGTGGCGGCAGGCTCTATTATCGTGAAACAAGCGGGGGGCATGACGCTCGCCCGGCGCGACCGCACGAACAGATGGCGCGAACTGGATACCTTCTTCTCAGGGGAGAACACGCCCAAAGACCTGGACGCCGCTCGAAAGTGGCGACAATCCCTGCTCATCGGCAACCCCGTCCTCGTGCAATACATCGCGAAACACATCAAGAAAGTGAACCGGCGCAAACTCGGGCGCAAAAACCGCTAGCAACCGCTCGGAACGAAGGTGAATCTAACTCTATTCTACTTTAAGATAGCATAATAACATATTGATATTTAATGATTTCTAATTCAAATCTGGCACCCGAACCGGCGAGAACCGATCGCTCTGGGGCCCTTTGCCTTTCCCGCCCAAGCCCTCAATCTCCATGACTCGCTCCTCCTGCGGATTGCGATAAGCGGAGCCGGATATCACCTCGAATTCATACTCGGGAGCGGGGCTGCCTCTTTTGGGTGATTTCCCGCGTATGGGAAATGAAAACGGACGATTCTCTCCGGGTCTCAAACCCCTGAGCCAGTGCCTTGTGCGGCAGCATTTTTTTCCGTTTCGGATAAGTTCTACCTGCAAGCCAACATCGAAGGAAAAATCAGGGTCCGCATTATGCAGCGTGCCGTGGGCGCGCAGATAGGGCCTGCAGGATTTACATCTGGGCTTCCTGAACACCTCGACTTCGGCGCTCTCGACGCGCACCCGCCGATGGACCTGTCGATTCCGCTCCTGCGCCATCTTGTTGATGGAGGAGAGGATTCGCTCCTTGTGAGCCGAAACGGGGTAGCGCACAAGAAATTGCTCGAGCGCCGCGACGCGGCCCGAACGCTCGGCTCCTTCCAGCGCCCGCGCCTCCATGCGCTGCTGCATGAGAGCGGCTTCTTTCGAACCTTCGAATCTGCGGATAAAGGCCTTCCAGTCCGCCTCTCGCTCGGAGCGCATCGCCGCTTCGAATCTCGCCGCGCGAAAAATGTCCTTCGCCTCGGGAAGATATGAGCTCTGAGGATTGTCAAAGACGTATCTTTCCAGTTCGAGAACATCGCCCGAGGCTTTCGCCGCGTCAAGCAAGAGTCTTTCGAGGCGCTGAGTCGCCGCTTCTGTCCACTCGCTCCGCGCCTTTTTGTATTTCGCAATGAAGGCTCTGTAGGAGGAGACGTCGTCTTTTTCTCCCAGAGCTTCATATTCACTCTTTTGAAGATCGACGTTGGAAGGCCGCCGAAACCAACCTTCGGGAAAGCGCTTTTGAAATGCTTCAAGGGCGCCAGGCTCCTTCGATGCAAGCGCTTCCTGATACATTAGTTGCTCCCACCAGTAGCGCGCCCTGCGGACGTATTCGCCGTCAAAATGATAGTCCAGATACTCCTTATAAGCGCGGGCCGTATGCCTCCGAGTCGCCCTTTCAAAATCGTACTCATCGAGTTCTGCGAGAAACACTTTCGATTGGGGATGGGTGGGGTTGTCGTAAACGAACCAGCGCTTTTCGTTCATCACATCGCGCGGCGCTACCCTGCGCACGCGCGGACTTTCCAGACATCCAACGAGAGTCAAGCTGAGAATGAAGCAGAAAAGAAAGAACAACAGCCGATTCCAGATCAGGCTCGCATGGACGCTCATCGCCGACACCTCAGCGTTTCACCATTTTTCCGGGCGTATTCGTAACTATTCGAAATGCCAGTGCCGACGCCGGTATTCTTCGGGCGTCGGCAGGCACGGGTTCTTCCTGAAGCGGACCACCCTTTCCAGGAATATTTCCACCTCCTCGGGTTCGAGGAGCTCGTCTATCTCACGCCTCAAGGAACTGTTGCTATCGCGCAGGCTGGCCTCCAGCCTTTTGACGTCGCTCAACTGCGCCTCGGGCAGGGAAACGCCCGCATAGTCCCAGATAACCGTGCGCAGCTTGGGTTCCGCATGAAACGTGAGGCCGTGATCGATTCCCCAGACGCGGCCGTCTTCGGATTTGAAGCAATGGCCTCCCTTGCGATCCGTGTTGTTCACCATGATGTCGAATGCGGCGATCAGCACCAGTTCCGGACGCTCCTCCGCACGGAGCGTGAAATAGTTCGATTTCCCGTCATAGGGTACGCACAGCTGCATGGAACCCTCCCCATGTGGACCTTCGCGAATCACCGTCGGGGGAACGAGGTGCCATCCCAGATGATGGCTCACCAGAAAAGAACACCTTTCCCGGAAATGAAGCGTTCCGTAGGGAAAATCCCATAGCGGCCTCTCCCCGCTCGCAGGCTTGTATATCCCCCAGAACTGGAATTCCTCTGCGCCCATCTTCACTGCGAACGTATAGTTCGAGCCCTGCGGCACCAATTCGCCGCCCAGAATTTCCGAGTTAAGAAGAAGATTCTCGATTTCCTCCGGTTCGAAGCGATACGCCTGCGATTCGGACGCATCCACCGTTTCCTGGGCTTCAGGAGGAGAAAATTTCCGGGCCACGAGATTTCCCTGTCGAGTAGGATAGAGCCGATTTAATGACGAAAATGCCCGTTCGTATTGGGGTCGACCTTGCCGGTGGCCACCATGGCGTGACGAGAGAGCGCATCCGTCCCCCGCCCGGAGGAGCATTCATCGAGGCTTTGGTTGATGAATTCATCCAGCTTTGCATGCGCGAGACTCACCTGCAGCGCGGCGGGGCCGACGGCCTCTTCTTCGTACTCCTCTTCTTCGGAAGACCCCCCCTCCGAGGCGACCTCGTCGCGTTCATCGTAAAAAAAGACGGTGACGCGACTTTTGCCCGGGCCATACGCCAGCCCCAGACGACTCACCTTGAACTCGAGCAACCCCTCGGAACTCACCGGGGTGGAACCGACCTCGGCGATGTCGGGAAAATCCGGCTCCTCGCCCGAGCGCTCCCCTTCCCCTTTCGCCTCCACCATCTTTTTCATCGCCATCGAAAGGCCGTAGACCTGTTCTTTTTCCAACCAAAGGGTGGCGGCCGCTTTCGTCGGGCAATCGATCAGAATGCGGAAAATCCTCTTTCCCGCAACGCCAATCGCTTCCGTTTTGATTTTTTCGACCTCGCCGAAATTATGTTTGGCAGAATCCATGTGAGATATAAAACTCCGCGATGCGATATGAGACGGCTCGTGATGGGTATACCATAAACGGATGTCCCACCCTTGTCTATTCAAATTTTCCCCGCATACCTTCGGGTTTCAACAGCAGGAAATTGCGTCTATAATTCAGCAAACAGCCCGCCCAGCATTTCATCCAGGCGCCGGGAAACCACCGTATGGCGAAAAGAAATCCCCGAAAACCCGCCAGAGTCAAAAACGGCCTGCTCGAATATCTGCTCCTGAGCGTTCTCGTACTCGTCGTCGTGGTAACGGCGTGGACGCTCTATGACAACGGAATCATCGACACGTTTGTCGAACTCATCAAAGGCGCTCGCTAGAGCGCAATGCGCCTCAGAGCCTCGCTTCCTCTCTTGCAAGGTCTGCAGGTTCCGCCGCACTCTCGAGCGCTTCATCCAGACGAACGCCCAGCCCCAGCGCCACACGATTGATGAAATTAAAATAGGCCGTCACCGACACCAATTCGACGATGGCGGCGTCATCGAGCCCCTCCTCTCTCAGTTTTTCCACGTCTGATTTTCGCACCTCGGCCGGTGATTTCGTGAGCTTGCGGGCAAAGCCGAGCATCGCCCGTTCGCGATCCGTGAGATTCGCGCTTTCCGGGTCGCGCTTGAGCGTCTTTGCGCGCTCATCATCACCCAACGCCAGACGGAGAAACTCCCCGTGGCTGGTGGTTCAGTAGAAACAATCGTTTTCCTTCGATACCGCCGTGGCGATGAACTCGCGCTCCGCTTTCGTGAGATTCTCCTCCGTCTGCATCAGTGTGACGTAGAGTTGGCGGTGCGCGCGCATGATCTCGGGGCGGTTTCCGAACGGACGCGAGATGTTGGCGATGTAGCCGAGCGCCTTGAGATTGGCGTCGTAGGTTTGTTTTACGATTCCCGCCGCCTCTTCCACAGGAACGGTATATACCCAAGCGGGCGCTCTTTTGGCATCGCTCATCGGTCCGCATCTCCCCCAAAAATTCAACATATCAAAAGTAAACGACCGAATCTCCATATCATGGATTCGGAGCAAACAAAATCAGGCGGGAAAAACCAGGAGCCGGCTACACAGCTTCGCCTAAAAAGTGATAGCCTCCCCAAAATCGCCACACACCAGAGGTTGTTCATTGGCCCGGCTCATATCCAAAACACTGCCAACACGCGACGGCCCGCTCGCCTATACGGAAGCGGGAGCCGGCGATAAAGAACCCCTCCTCCTGGTACACGGCGGCTTCGGGGCGGCGAACCACTGGGCGAAAAATCAAGCCTTCTTCGCCGCGCACTACCGTACTTTGGCGATCGATCTCCCCGCCTTCGGAGAAAGCTACCGGCCGCCCAAACCGCACACGGCCGCATCCGTCACGCTGGGCATCGGTCGGCTGCTCGACGGGCTTGGAATCGAGAAGTGCCTGTGCGTGGCTTTTTCCTTCGGAGCGACGATGAGCGTGACGTATTGCCAGGAATACGCCTGGCGATTCAAGAAACTCGCTCTGCTGGGTCCGGGGGGCTTGGGGATCACGGGCGACGTCAAGCTCGGCGATGAGCGCCGCGCCACGAGGGAGATGAGTCCTGAGGAGAAGCACGCGGTGTTCGTTCACAACCAAAAGGCGCTGATGTTCAAAAATCCGGCCTACGCAGATGAGGCATACCTCTCCCAAGCATGGAAGAACCTCAAGAATTCGAGGATGAACATCTACGCCATGAACCGCGAGCCGTATCTGCCCGATCTGCTACCGGCGTGTGCCATGCCGTTGCTCGTATTGTGGGGAGACGCCGACGTCATCGCCTACCCCACGCCCGAAGAACGCCGGAGCGCTTGCCAAAAAGCCGCCCCCCATGCAGAAGTGGATACTATTCCCGACGCCGGACACATGGCCCAGTGGGAGCAACCCGAGGTATTCAACGAACGCGTACTAAAATTTCTAAGGTCTTAAATACCCATCATCGCTGAGGAGAGCGTTTCATGAGCAAAACGAGCTTTGATTTTTCCGGGCAGGTCGCCGTCGTCACGGGCGGGTCGCGCGGCATCGGCAAGGGATCGGCGGAGAAGTTCGCCGAGGCGGGCGCCAAGGCGTATCTCATCGACATCGACGTCGAACCTGGAGAAGCGGCCGCCGCCGGCATCCGCGAGAACGGGGGCGACGCCACCTTCATCGATTGCGACCTCACGGACTCGGTGGCCGTGAAACAGATGATAGAACGCATCGTGAACGAGGCGGGCGCCATCGACATTTTCGTCAATTCCGCCGGCGGTTTTCACCAGCAGCTATCCACGGGCGATACGTCGGAAGACGAGTGGGACGCCGTGGTGGACAGGAACCTGAAAAGCGTGTTCCTGACCTCGAAACATCTGACGCCCGTTTTCGAAAAACAAAAGAGAGGCTGCGTGATCAACCTGGGCTCCATGTCGGGAATCACCACGCTCCAGCCTTCTTCCCCGCCCTATGCGGCGGCCAAGGCGGGCGTTCATGCCCTGACCCGCGTGCTCGCCTACGAGCTTGGGCAATACAACGTGCGCGTGAACGCCATCGCACCCGGAACGACGGCGACCGAGCGCGTCATTGCGGTGCGCTCGGAAGAACAGCGCGAGATGATCGGCAAGGGCACGCTTCTCGGCCGCATTGCCGACGTGGAGGACATGGTGGGCTGGGTGCTCATGCTGGCCTCGCCCGAATCCGCCTATCTCACGGGCCAGACCATCGCCGTAAACGCGGGCCGACACATGTCGTAGATGCAATGATTGTTACGCACGAACAGCCATTTTGAGGATTTTTAATGAGCGAATACCTAGAATTCGACCCAAACGAGATAGAGAGGCGCGCGATTTACCGCCTGCTCACGGGCTCCATCGTCCCTCGCCCCATCGGCTGGGCGTCGTCCATCAGCAAAGAGGGGGTCCACAACATCGCGCCATTCAGCTTTTTCACCTGCGTGTGCGTGGCGCCGCCGATGATATCGCTCACCGTGGCGAGAAACCCCGACGGCACCAAGAAACACACCCTCATCAACGCGCAGGAAACCGGGGAATTCTGCTTCAACGTCGTCACCCACCGCCATTGGGAGCAGATGGTGGACACGGCGAACGGCATCCCTGCGCAAGAGAGTGAATTCGACGCCACAGGCCTCGAACCGATACCCGCAAAGAAGGTGAAGGCCCCGCGCATCAAGGACGCGCCCATTCACTTCGAGTGCAAGACCCACAACGTATTCGAACTGGGGCCGAACAAACACCCGCTCCTGATCGGGGAAGTCGTCTATTTCCACGTCAACCCCGATGTCATGACGGGCGGATACATCGACATGAAAAAACTCGAGCCCATTGGGCGCTTGAACGGCTTCTGGCAATGTACGCTCGGGGAGTTTCTGGAAAGAAGTTTCGAGGACGGACAACCGAGGTAGGACCGAGAGCGATCCAAGGGAACCGAGAATCTACTTTACATATATCACATAATTATCTGTTAATTGGTTCTTTATCCTGTATCAAATCCGGCGCCTTCAACGGCGGCGCGCAAGGCGCCAAGGTTCGTCGTCCCCTCATCGAAAACCACCGTCGCCCTGCCTCCCTCCAAATCGACGGCGGCCTCGCACACGCCTTCCACGCCGCTTAACGCCTCCTGAACCGCGGATTGGCACATCCCGCAACTCATCCCGCCTACGACTATTTCCACTTTGGCCATTTCAATCTCTCCACAAGAAATCGAGTCGGTAGACCGATAAGCCCGCATCCGGAATCTAGCCCGCACTCCTCGATTGACCGGGCTTCCAGTTTTTGAGCAACAAGGTGTTCGACACGACGGATACGGAACTGAACGCCATGGCCGCCCCTGCGACGACGGGGCTCAAGAACCCGAAAGCCGCGAGAGGGATGCCGAGAATGTTGTAGAAAAACGCCCAGAACAGGTTCTGGCGTATTTTCCTCAACACGGTCCTTGAGAGGTGAATTCCCGATACGACACCCATCAGATCGCCCTGCATCAGCGTGATGTCCGACGCCTCCATCGCGATGTCCGTCCCCGTACCGATGGCAAAGCCTACATCTGCGGCGGCCAGTGCGGGAGCGTCGTTGATGCCGTCGCCCACCATGCCCACCTTTTTGCCCTCTCTTTTGAGCCGCTGCGCCACCGCCGCCTTTTCGTCCGGCATCACGTCCGCCATCACGTGAGAAATGCCCGCTTCCGCCGCTACTGCCTGCGCCGTGCGCTCGTTGTCGCCCGTCATCATGTAAACCTCGACTCCCATGCCCTGGAGAGCCGCAACCGCTTCCGCAGAGTTCTCCCTCAGGGTATCGGCGACGCCGATGACGCCCAGCAGGCTATCTCCATCCGCGATGAAGATTACGGTTTTCCCCTGCGATTCGAGGCGGCGAATCTCATCCGGAGACCCAAGCGCTGCCACGCCGCGCTCCGCCATGAACTTCTCGTTGCCCAGATATATTTTTCGCTCACCCACATTCGCTTCCAGGCCATGCCCCGGAAAGGCGCGAAAGTCGCGCATATCGAGTAATTCCACGCCGCGCGCGCCGGCCTCATCCACTATCGCCTTTCCCAAGGGATGCTCGGAACCTCGCTCCGCACTCGCCGCGAGCCTGAGCAACTCCTCTTCGGTGAGTCCGTTCAGCGGCAATATGTCGGTCACCACGGGCGTCCCCTTGGTCAGCGTGCCCGTCTTGTCCAGAATGACGGCGTCCAGCTTGTGCGCCGTCTCCAGAGATTCGCCGCCTTTGATGAGAACCCCTGCCTCGGCCCCTTTCCCGGTGCCCACCATGATGGCCGTAGGCGTCGCCAGCCCTAAGGCGCACGGGCAGGCGATGACCAAAACGGCGACGGCGTTGATGAGCGCGGGCGTGAACGGCCCGGCGGCGTCCCAGAGAATGTACGTAATGAGTGCGATCCCCAGCACGATGGGCACGAAAATGCCCGAAACCCTGTCCGCGGTGCGCTGAATCGGCGCCCTGGAGCCCTGCGCCTGCTCCACCATGCGGATGATCTGCGCCAGCACCGTTTCCTTCCCCACCTTCAAGGCCTGGAACTTCACCGCCCCGTCGATGTTGAGCGTGGCCCCGGTAACGGCGTCCCCCTCCCCTTTTGCGACAGGAACGCTCTCGCCCGTCAGCATGGATTCATCGACGGAAGTGGCTCCCTCCAGGATAATCCCGTCCACGGGATATTTCTCGCCAGGGCGCACCATCACGACGTCGTCTACGCGAACCTCGCCCACGGGAACCTCGCACTCCTCCCCGTCGCGGAGCACCCGCGCCGTCTTCGCCTGAAGGCCCATCAGCTTCTTGATGGCTTCAGAAGTTCTACCCATGGCGCGTTCTTCGAGCACCTTTCCGAGCACGATGAGCGTGATCAAAACTGCGGACGCCTCGAAATACACGTGATGCCCGCTCAAGCCCCACAGGGTCACCACGCTGCTGTGCAGCCAGGCCGCGCTCGTGCCCAGGGCGACGAGAACGTCCATATTCGCGCCGCCGCCCATGAGCGAATGGTACGCTCCCCGGTAAAACCGCCAGCCCACGATGAACTGCACGGGCGTGGCGAGCGCGAACTGCCACCACCTGGGCAATTCCCATCCCCCCGCGCCGGGAAGCATGCCCGCCATCTGGAAGAGAAGCGGCGCGGACAAAACGGCGGAGAGCACGAGCAGACGCACGCTTTTCCTGAATTCGCGCTCGCGTTTCAGTTTCTCCGTATCCTGTTCTTCATCCATCACGGGACGGGCCGGATACCCCGCCCTGGCCACATAATCAAAAATTTCATCGGCGCGTGCGATGGCCGGCTGGAACTCGACACGGCCCTGGGCCTTCGAGAGGTCCACGCCGGCGGACACGACGCCATCGAGCCCGCTTAATTGCTCTTCCAGGCCAGCGGCATCCGCCGCGCTCTCCATCCCCTCTATCGTGAACTCGACGAGAGTATGCGGAACGCGGAATCCGGTTTTCTCCACTCTCTTGGTGATGTCGGCGGGCGTGACCTGAGCGGGAACGAATTCGACTTGCGCGCGCGCCAGGGCCAGATTCACATTCGCGCGCAACACGCCGTCGAGCGCGCCGAGTCGTTTTTGCAACCTCGCCGAGCAGGCGGCGCAAGACATGCCCTCGACCGGAAATTCGAGCGTTTCGGGAATTGAATTTATCGACACGCCATACTCCTAGCCCAGGGCCTGAAGTTTTACGCTTATGCTCATCTCACTACCCTCGCGCATCAATCGCACTTCCACCACGTCGCCCACTTTGTGCGCATCGAGGGCGTCCAGCAGGTCATCGATCGAAGAGATGGAGTGCTCCCCCACGCCTACAATCACGTCACCGAGCACGAGGCGGCCTTCCCGGTTTCTCCCGGTGCCGCGCAGCCCCGCGCCTTCAGCCGCGCTGCCTTTTTGCACGCGAATGATCAGTACGCCCCGTATCCCGAAGCGCTGCGCCGTACCCCTGTCCGCCACATGGATGCCGAGCCCGGGCCTGATGACGCGGCCATGACGGAGCAACTGGGGCACCACCCGGTTCACCGTATTCACGGGAACCGCAAAACCAATGCCTGCGTTGGAGCCTGAGGGGCTGAAAATAGCGGTGTTGACGCCTATCAGGCGCCCGGCGCTGTCCAGCAGAGGCCCCCCGGAATTGCCCGGATTGATCGCGGCGTCGGTCTGGATGACGCCGCTGATTTTGCGGCCCGACACGCCATTGATCTCACGCCCCAGAGCGCTGATGATTCCCGTCGTGAGCGTCTGGTCCAGCCCGAAGGGATTGCCGATGGCGAACACCCGCTGGCCCACCTGCAGGTTCGCGGACTGGCCGATAGCGATAGGCTTCAAGCGACGCTTCGGCGCGTTAATGAATAGAACCGCCAAATCCTGATCCGGGGCCATACCCACGACGCGCGCATCCCACTCGGAATTATCCGCCAGGGTGACGCGCAGGACGCTCGCTCCCTGGATGACGTGAAAGTTCGTGATGATGTGGCCCTGATCGTCCCAGACGAAGCCCGAACCCGTGCCTTGCGGAATCTCGAATAAATTGAGGCTGAACCTGTCGCGCCTCATCGCCAGCCTCGTGATGTAAACGACCGATGGGGAGGAGAGGCGGAAAAGCTCTATGTTGGATTTTTCCTCGGCGGCGAGATCTCCGCGCGGGGTAACGATGCGGGGCACGGCGTCCGGATCATGAAGGTTGTCGAAATAACCCCTTGCGAACAGCCATGCGAGAGCGACGCCCAGCAAGAAAAAGCACCAGACGATCCACCGCCATCCGCTGGAATAGGTTACGCCTTCACGCCTGAATTCACGACCTCCCCCGTTCATTTCGACTCCCCGTTTTGCATCCAAGGCAGGCCCATGAAAGCACGCTCGCAGTCTTCGCGCAAAAACACCTCATCCTGCGAACACCTCGCGATGATATGCGCGCCCTGAATCTGAGAGAAAAAAGAACGCGCATGCGCGAGCGGATCAAGCTCCTCCGGAAGGTCACCCTCCTCTTTGGACTGCGCCAATACGAGGGCGATTCTCTCGAAAACCCCGTCCCACACCCTTTTCAACCGCAAGCGCATCTCTTCGTCCAGGGCGCTGAGCTCGAGCGAGAGGTTGCCGATGGGGCATCCGCAGCATGGGGAGTCCTGAATCGGCATACGGGCGTAGGATTCCGCCAGACGCCTGATTTTCTCGCACCCGCTCGATTCGATATCAAACGAGGGGGACAGGTAGTTCTGGTGCAGGAGAAATTCATAGTGCTCGATAACGGCCAGTCCCAGGTTCTTCTTGGAGCGGAAAAAATAGTACAAACTCCCCCGGTTCACCCGCGCGGACTGCGCCACCATATCGAGCGAGGTAGCGTGAAACCCTTTGTGATAGACGAGCCTCGCGGCCGCTTCGATGATCTTGCGCTTCGTCGCGGACGCCTTTGGCCCCTTGGGCGTCGCCGTTGCTGTTTCCACCATCATCCACCTCGGTAAATTGAAAAATTGCTTGGCAGCGCGAAACTCCTGAATCAATCGTCAAGCGATACACAAGGCAAGTATAAAGTTTATTAGTTAGTTAGTCAACTAAATTTTTAATCTGCCCTTGAAACAAGTCTGCAACCCGTTATGCGGAGAGTTCTCGTAAGTGCGCGACGACGGAGCGTTCCAATGCGTCGAGGTTGTACCCACCCTCGAGCAGACAGATGAGCCGCCCCTCGCAAAGGCTTTCGGCAAGCGTCTTCACCCAGCCGGTCATGCGGGCGAAACCGGCCTCCGTGATCATCAGCCCCCCCAGCGGATCGTCTCGGTGCGCGTCGAACCCCGCCGATACGACGATCGCTTCGGGCCCGTGCGCCTCGATGGCGGAGACAACGCTTTCCTGGAATTTCGCCAGGTATGACTCCTCGGGAGTTCCCGCCGCGACGGGAATGTTGAGCGTCTTCCCTTCTCCGGCCCCTTCTCCCGTCTCGCCTGCGAGCCCCGTACCCGGGTAATGGGGATGCTGATGCAATGAGACAAAAAAAACGTCCGGATCGCGCCAGAAGATATCCTGCGTGCCGTTTCCGTGGTGCACGTCCCAATCCACGACGGCGATTTTCTGAAGCCCATGTTTTTCCTGAAGATACCGGACCAGGATGGAGGCGGTGGCGAAGAGGCAAAAACCCATCGACTGAAAGGGCAAGGCGTGGTGGCCCGGCGGTCTGGCGGCGCAAAAGGCGTTGTCGACCTCCCCGGCAACGAGAGCATCCGCCGCACTCAGGGCCGCATCCACGGAGGCCAGGGCGGCCTCATAGCTTCCGGGGCCGGCCAGCGTGTCTCCGCCATCGAGAATACACCTGCCGCCGGCACACGCTTCGCGCACGAAGCGGTGGTGCGATTCCTCATGCACTCGCAACACCCATTCACTCGCGTCGTGGGGCGTGATTTCCATGCCTCTCAGCGACGGGACTTGCGGGAGAATTCTCTCGGGCGTCAAGCGTCTGGCGCGCTCCATGTTCTCCACATGCTGACCGTTGTCGTGCATAAGCGATTCAGGCGTCCAGAAATACGCTGTTCGGCTCAATGGAGTCTCACCCTTGGATCGAGGACGGAATACATCAAGTCAACGATGAGGGTCAAAGACACGAAAATCAGGGCGGTGATGGTCACCGAAGCCTGCACAA
>JAPOYD010000097.1 GCA_026706735.1 Nitrospinota bacterium
ACATCGTCGGGAGCAAATTGTACCGGCCCACGCTACAGAGTTTGAGTCCTCTCAGCGTGGGCGGGGGATAATGAGTAACCCCCAGCCTAGTATGGGTCACGACGGGGAATAAATCAAACGCTCATTCATCAATCGCGTTTGACCCCCAACCTCGTTTGGGTCACGGCGGGGAATAAATTAATTCCTCCTTCCTCAGTCGGAATTGACCCCCAGCCTCAGGGTCGCTATCGTATTTACTCCCTATAGCCCGTTCGGGAGCGTTTGGCAACCCCCGGCTGGATTAGAGAAACGAAGAAGCGGCCCGTTCCGGGGCCGCTTTTTTTTTTGTGTGCGGGTCAAACGCGACTGAGGAAGGAGTGTTTGACGCAGCAGGACAACCCTTTCGGGTTGTCCCGACCCCTGTGGTTGTCCCATGTCAGGGTGGACATTACCCGTAGCAGAGCAGGCCATTGCCTGTTCGGGGTCGCGACTTGTGGGACAGCCCCGAGGAGGGGCCCCGGACAGGTCGCGACCTGTCCGCTACGGGTTTGGATGATCAAAATACCGTGGAAATGATTCGGCATTACGACGTATTCATCCAATTCGACATCATCATATCGCTCGGACAACCATTGCCATCGCGAATGAACAATCTCTCCCGCATGGTTCAAAACCATCCCGTCCTGGATGATCGCACCAGACAAAGATTGTCTGTCCTTTACGCAAATCGTCACAAAGTAACATCCATCTTGTGAATCATCGTATCCCTCCAACCTGTTCGCTACAAAATCAACCCCCCTTGAGGGTTATTGCCGACCAACGCGAGAGAAAGAATTACTCCCCCCTTGAGGAGTCTGTTGAAAAACCCCTCCTCGCTCGGAATTGACCACCGCCGTCATTCCGGCGCATGCCGGAATCCAGGGACTTTGGTTTTATTGCTTTTGGTTTTTCACCTTACCCCTTATGAATGCAAGGGCAGAAAATGCCACCCTGTGATTACTCTCGTCGGCTCTGGATTCCGGCATGCGCCGGAATGACGATCAAAACCCCGCCCCGATCGTCCTCCCCCTGCCTTGAAAACCAACCCCCACCCGCGTTTGCCCGCATTTCCCCGCATTTGGCGTCATCGCCGAGGCGTCGGTCCGTGTAGAGTGGCGGAGCGGCCAGGCCCCCCGCGGCAGCGGGGCGGGCGAGGCCCGGACGCGGACTTCACCGCCCGCGTCAAACCCCCGCGCTTCGGGGTTGTTGGAAAAGTCCCCCTGAGGAGGGGGGTTGGGGAGTCAAACGCGATTGATGAATGAGTGATTGACGCGACCGGGGGGGAGAAAGAACCACTCCCCTTTGAGGGTTATTATCGAACAAGTAGAGTGGAAATTCACTCCCCCCTTGAGGGGGAGTCGGTGAGCTAAGGGCGCATGCCCGCAAGCGAACCGGTGGGGGGTATAATTGAAATTGCTCGATAAAACACGATTCACCCCCCACCGCATCAGCCTTCGCACAAACCGCTCGGCTTCTGCGTCGGTCTTCCCCGAGGGAGACCGACCCTCAAGGGGGGAGTGATGTCTCCCCTCTCCTCGGTCGACTCCATACGCACAATCACGAAATCAGGGGTCTTTCAACAACCCCTCATCACCCGCGTTTGATCATCATGAGGAAGAGCAGGTGACGAAGCGAATCCCAGGCGATCTTGTTCTCCGCGCGAAGCCGGCCCGCAAGCGCAGTTCCCCTGTCGCGTTTGATCATCAGGAGGAATATCCGGTGGAAAAGGAAATTTCAGGCGAGCGCACCAGGCGCGCGAAGCCGGCGCGGCGGGCGGATCAACTGCTGTGCGGCCGTCCGGCCGGAGGGGGCGGTTCCCGGATCGGCGCGTCGGCTCAGGCGGACGCCGGACGGCGCTTGAGCCGTGCGCTGAGGGGGATCCCGGAATTTCCGCAAAATAAGATAAATTTGGATAAATATCGACAAATTCAAGTAAATTCCCATGGATCGAATCAACGAGAAATCAAGATATTATTCAATAATTTACAGGAATATCTTAAATTGAAACATCAATCTTTTTTCGAAATTCGGCGATAAAAAAAGTTTTTTGAGACCCCCGCATTTGCCCGCATTTCCCCGCATCTCCCCTCGAGGGGTCAGCGCTTGAGCAGCCAGACGCCGTCCTCGCCGTCCACCTCGCGCATCCGCACCCGGATGTGCTCGGCCAGCGAGGTGGGCACGTTCTTGCCGATGAAGTCGGGCCTAAAGGGGAGCTCCCGGTGGCCGCGGTCGATGAGGGCGGCGAGCCATATCTTGCGCGGGCGGCCGAGCTCCATCAAGGCGTCGATGGCCGCGCGGGCGGTCCTGCCCGTGAAGAAGACGTCGTCGACCAGGAACACGCGGCGGTCCGTCAGGTCGAAATCGATGAGGGTGGGCCCCGAGCCGCGCCCCTCGGTGGGATGGCCGCCGTCGTCGCGGTGGAGGCCGATGTCGAGCGCGCCCAGGGGAGGCGAGATGCCTTCCATTTCCCCGATGTGCCCTGCCAGCCGCCTCGCGAGCGGTTCTCCCCGCGTGAGCACGCCGATGAGGGCGATGTTCCCCTCCGCCGCGCACGCCTCCATCATCTCCGAAGCGATCCTCCTGAGCGATAGTTCGAGCTCGGTCGCCGTCATGATGGATACTTGCGTCATGGAGAGTACCCGGAGTTGTCGGAAACGAATTCAAGCCATCCTAGAGCGTATGGGGCCGCGGATCAATCCATCGCCCCCGACGAGGGGGTGTAGGGACAACCCTCCGTGGTTGTCCTTCGTCAGGACAGGCACGGAGGCCCCGGACAATCCTTTTGGGTTGTCCGGCTACGAGTCAACTCCCGGAAAGCGGAAAATGCCGCCGGGCGAATTCCTTGGCCTCTTCCTTGGTGGAAATGCGCCCCTCGAGCTGTTCGTCTTCGAGCGCGAAGAGGATCTCGCCCAGTTTCGGGCCCGCCGGATAGCCCATCGCCATGAGTTCGCGGCCGTCGAGCAGGCGCGGCGGACGCAGGGCCTCCTCGCGGATTTCCCCGAGTTTCCGCGCGCAGAATTCATGGGTCCTCAGATTTCCGTGGCTGGCGAGGCAGTCGACGCGGTGGAGTTCGAGCAATTCCCCGAAGTACGGCTCGCGCAGGAACCGCTTGAGGCGGGCTTCGCGCATCTTCTCCACGTGCATGAAGCGCATGTGGTTGGCGACGAGATCAAAGATTCTCGCCGCGCGCGCCTTCGGCATGCGGAGCCTCGTGCAGACCTCCGCGCTCATCGCAGCACCTGCCTTGTCGTGCCCGTTGAAGCGGATCCTGTCCGTCTCGGTGAAAGTAGCCGGTTTTCCGACGTCGTGGAGCAGTATGCCCCACGAGAGCGTCGGCGAGGCTGCGCGTTTGATGCGCAGCATGGCGAGCACGTGCGTCCACACGTCGCCTTCGGGGTGGAATTCAGGCGGCTGCGCCACCCCCTTCATGGCGGCGACTTCGGGCAAGACGTATTCCAGGAGGCCCGAGGAATCCAGCATGGCGAAGGCGGCATCGGAGTTGTTCTGGGTCAGGATGATCGTCAGTTCATCGCGGATTCTCTCAGGGCTGATTTTCCCGATGCGCTCCGCATTGGCTTCGATGGCGGCGGCGGTCGCCGGCTCAACCGCGAATCCGAACCTCGCCGAGAAGCGAACCGCCCGCATCATGCGCAGATGATCTTCGCGGAACCTGAGATCCGGCTCGCCGATGGCCCGGATGATTCCCTCGTCCAGGTCGCGCCGGCCGCCCACGTAATCGAGGAGTTGATGGTTCAAGACGTCGTAAAACATCCCGTTGATGGTGAAATCGCGCCGCTTCGCGTCTCCCTCCTCATCGGAGGGGCGAACCGAGTCGGGGTGTCTTCCGTCGCTGTAGGCGCCGTCTTCACGGAATCGGGCCACCTCGAACTCCTGGCCGCCCATACGCACGCGCACCACGCCGAACTGCGCCCCCACCGCGACGGTTCTCTCGAAAAGGCCCCCCACGGCCTCAGGCGCCGCATCGGTGGCGATATCCCAGTCCTTCGGTTGACGTCCAAGCAGGGCGTCCCGCACGCACCCGCCCGCCAGGAGCGCCCGGTGCCCCGATGCCTCCAGGGCCCGGATGATCCGAATCGCCGCATCAGGAGGTTTTATGTTCAACATGGTCGACTCGCTATGGTTGAAATACCCGAATCCCGATACTACGATAGGCCCAATCACAAGCGCGGGCAAATCGCCCTTCGTAGAGATGCCCGCCCATTTCAGAGCCGATCGCCAGCGCAATGCGTACCGGAGGGTCAATGAAGTCCCGTTATATGAGCGCATTCATTATTTTCGTCGTTTTCTCGGCTTCGGCGGGCGTATCTCATGGCGCGCCCCTGGACGGGAAATCGATTGATCTCGGGCTCGAACAGGTCGCAGCGGGCGATTATTCCGCCGCCGCGGATTCGTTTGACCGGGTGATAGCGTCATCGCCCGGGCGTCCCGAGGGATATTTCTTCAAGGCATCCGTTTTCCATATCCTGAAAGGGCATATCCGGCGCAAGGACTATCAGGAGACCTGGCGCGAAAATGCTGAAAAGGCGATGGCCCTCTCCGAGGCTTTGCTGGAGAAAAACCCCGAAGACACGGGGGCGCTCCTCCTCGCCGGTCTGACGGAGGGCATGCGCATCGTCGATTCGCTCGACAGCAGCAGCTATCTCACCGCGTTCCTGCGGGCCGGCGCGATGCAGAATCATCTCGAAAAGGCGCTCGAGCTGGACCCGAAAATCCAAGACGCCTACTACGGGCTGGGGATTTATCACATCAGGGGCAGCACCGAGAGCTGGGTGAGAATGTTCCGTTTCTTCATCGGCGATACGAGCGCGAAGGGCAGGACCTATCTTCGGCGCGCGGTGGACGGAAAGGGCTGGATATCCAACACGGCGCGGCTGGATCTCATCTGGGCGCTCTACCGGGCGAAGAAACTCGGAGAGGCGAGAAAAGACGTCGCGTATCTGCGCGCGCGCTACCCGAAGAACGCCCTGTACGACGTCGCATACGCGGAAAGCTTTTTCATCGCGGAGGATTACCCGCGCGCGCGGGCGGAATATGCGAAACTGCTGTCCCGGTTGAAACAGTCGAAAGACGAGATTTTGAGCCTGTACCGGGAATTTTCGAAATGGCGGGTGATTCGCTGTGATTACGCCCTGGGCGAGCAAAAAGAAGTGGAAGAGGAAACCAGGGAGTTGCTCACCGAAAAACACA
>JAPOYD010000009.1 GCA_026706735.1 Nitrospinota bacterium
GCGACGCCAAGGCCACCGCGATCCATTTCCTCAAGACCAACAAGGTCTGGAAGAAATGGGTTCCGGCCGACGTCGCGAAAAAGGTCGAGGAGGCGCTCGAATCGGCTTGAGTCGCGAGTGATGGAGCGAGTGCCGCGCCCTCGCGGCAAGGCGGCAACATAGAGACACCGGGCGCAGCGCGTAGGCTGCACCCGGCGTCTCGGGAATCTCGCTCAGCCGGTTTCATGCCGTTCCGGCTTCTATGTCATATTCTCCCCGGCCGGGCTAAGGCCTTCACACCTCGCCTGACACCCCTAGAAGCTGTATACCAGCCCCAACTGGAGGCGCGCCGCGTCACCCTCATCACCGCCGTTGGTCTCGCGCCAACCATGCATGTACTCAAAGCCCACCCGCATTTTGGGCGCAGGCGACCACCAGACGTTGGCATGAATTGATTGGAGCGACTGGCTGAGGGACGGATGCGCCGCCTTGGCGGATTCTTCGAAATCGTTTTCCACCCAGCCGTAATAGAAACCCGAACCGCTCCAGTTTTGCGTGAGACCGACGAACCCGCCCACCGAATCGAGCGCCTCCAACTCATTGTCGGCGCCCAGAACGGCGGCCGCGGAAGCCCCGAGCATGGTTTTATCCAATCCTCCCCGACCGACGTTGAACGTGCCCCACAGACGGGTGTCCTTGCCCAAGCCAATGTTCGCGCCCAGATGGAGGGCGGTGATTGCGAGGTCTTCTTCCACCGCGCCTTCCTCGTATCGAACCTGCCCCACCAGGCCCGACACGTTGACGGCGCCCCAGTTCGTGCCCAAGCGCAACGCCGCAAGCAGGTTCGGCAGACGTTCCTTCGAGGATACCGTTCCGGAAGACGTCAGAATCGTCGGAGCGTTGGGATCCTCGAGCGCAACCTGCATCGTGAGGTTCTTTCCCATGGCCTGGGAGTAGCGCACCTGGGGCCGACGAACGGCAATCACGCCCACCGGGCCTTCGAAGTCCACCGTATCGGCGTATGTGTTCGCATCCATGATCGTCGACCAGGTCTGGCCCGCCAGCACCGGACCCAGCGACGCATAGGCGTGACGCATGCGCAAGGCGTTGCCGCCGCCGTAAAAATCGGTCTCGATTCTGGTCTTGAGCTGACCGGCGCTCGTAGGCGTCAGGCTGTCGAAACGCAGGCGCGTCTGCCTCGCGTGCAGGGAGGCTTTGCGCTGACCACTGTCATCACCATCCAGGAGAATGCCGCTCGCCCCGCCTCCCCAGTCATAGATGAAAAAGGAATCGCCCAGGTCCTGGTCGATATCGTAGATCGCATCGAGCTTGACGTAGCCGCTGAAAGAAACCGACGTGTTGCTCCCCGGCATCTTCCACGAACCCGGAAAATCGCCGGTGGCCACGGCCTTTTTCCGGGCGGCCTCCTGGGCGGCCATCATATCGGCCTTCATCTTCTTCTCACGGGCTTCGAGAGCTTCGAGCCGCTCCATGAGCGCCTTTATCTGCGCCTTGAGATCGTCTATCTCTCCCCCGGCGGCCGGCGCGGCGAACAACGCCAAAGCCATGACGAACCCGACAAATACCGTGACAAAACGAATTTTCCGATATCTTCCCATCATCATCTACCTCCAGGAAGTTCGACAAGGTAAGGAACCAATACATGCAACCCCGTTCACTCGAACAAGGGATTTCGCCTCATGTTACACGATCAAGCCCGTTTCGTCTTGCACGTCAAAGAACTTCGAAATATCAAGTTATGGGCTTTTATCCCCTTGAACGAATGCCCGGAAGCGGTACGGTTCGCGGTCGCCAACCGGGCGCAAGTGTTGAACTTCAATATCGGATTGTCAACTTCCCATTATGGAAAATACGCCGGCAGGGACGGTGTATGGCTAACCACACCGCTCCCATTATTCCGGCCGCTTCTCGAACTGGATATGGGCGAATACTCGCTCCCCTTTACGAGAGATTTCGCCGAGATCGCGGAGGCGCTCGAAGGCGCGGACATGGTGGCTGTCTATGCTGCCGGCAACTCGGGGTGGAATTCCGTCAATAACGAAGTTCGCATGTGCAGGAAGAACTTAAGGGACGAGAACGGCTGTCGACTGGGCGAGGGACCCGTGAGCGCCGTGGAGTTCATGGAGAACTTCAGCCGGGAATACGACCCGGACGATTCCACACGCAGGGTTTCTTTCAAGGACATGTGGGGAACGGACTGCGGGAGTGGCAACTGCGAGGAATATAACTCGCCGGGAGAATGGTTGGAGGCGCCGTCGTTCGAACCTGGACTGCTCGGGAAATGGCTGGTCGCCGGGGCACTTGGCCGCGACGGCAAGATCGCGAGTTTATCCAACGGGTGCGGCGCCGCGAGAAACTGGTGCCTGTTCGCGCCGGGAGAAAATCTCACCCTTGGCACCGACGGGGACGGGATATCGGGCACATTCTTCGCCGCTCCGATGGTTAGTGGGGCATTGGCGGTGCTCAGGAGTCGACTGCGCGGCCTGCCGATGGAGGTCGCCCCGGAGGATTCATCCATTCATAGGTTGCGTTTTTGAGGCGATAACGATGCCCGAAATGTTAGCTGCCGTCTCGCTCCCCACTTGGACTAGAAGCCGTATCTCACAGAAACAATGGCCCTGGTTCCTTTGGATGCGATGAGGTTCACGCCCCCGAGGCTCACAGTCGCGTCTTCGTAGTTGAGACCGAGATTCGCGGACAACCCCCGCGCTATATCGTATTGAACGCCCAGGGCGGCGGAGGATTTCTCCTCTCCTTCGACCCGCCCGTAGTGGCCCTCGAGGGATACGCTCACGACGCCGATCTTGATGCGGACGCCCGATGAGACGTACCATTGCTCGACCTCCAGGCCCGGCGATGAGAGGGTTTCATATCCCAGGCCCAAGTCGAACAGGGTGCTACCATAGATGAGTTCGCCCACGCCGCTCATGGCTTTCGTGTCGAACCGCCTCGACCCGTCGGCGGAGGTGAAAACGCCCTGGGTGTATCGGGTGCTCAGGCGATAGTCCATCTGGCCGATGGGACGCTGGTACACGGCCCCGAGATCGAAATCCCCCTCCTCGTCCACCACCGCGCTCACCACCCACGGTCCCAGGCGAACCAGATAGCCGCCGCCCCACTCGGCGAGCGAGCCGAATACGTCGTCGAACGACAGGGATGCCGCTCCCGCTCCGCGCGCGCGCCAGGTCTGATCGCGAACGAGTTCGGTGATGTTGCCGGCCGCCACCGTGCCCCAGGTGCCTCCGACCGAGAACGTAACATCATCTTCATAATCCTCATCCACCCTGGAGGCGAAACCCGCGTCCGGGTTTTCCTGCGGGTCGGTGGCGTATCGGCCCGAATAGCGCAGGCGCACCCGCCAGCGGTTTTGCAACTGCGTCTGGGCGCCCGCCTGAAAACGGGCGCCAAAGCTCTCGTCCGTGTCGTCGATTTCGCGGCGGTACGTCCACCCGCCTTCCGCCATGCCTCTCACGAGGAGCGTTACGTCGCCGATCTCGGCCGCGAGAGGGGCTTCGAACAGAGACATCTCGTCGTAGTTGAGAAAGACCTCCTGCGCCCCGGCAGGCCGGATAGCCCCGATAGCGCAGATAAACAGAAGGATCGCCCCAAAATGGCGAAACTTACGGTTCGTTTTTTGTCTCGCCATCTTCTCAAACCTTTTTCGGAAAGGTGGAGTGAAACGCCTGGCGCGCGATGGCCCGGCCGGCCTTCAATGCCTGCGTGTTGTCGATATTCCAGTGAACGCCACCGTAGATGCGGCTTATGCCGTTTTCTTCCGCCATGTGGGAGAGACTTCTCCAGTGTCTGGTGACGCCTCTCAGTTGGGGCCACAGCACCTCGTCGGGCGAGCGGCCCGAGAAGGAAACGTCGCTTCCGTGGATGAGTGCTATCATCTCGGCGGCGGCTGCGCCGAATGTGGAATGCCCCGAAGTGTAGGAGGGAAATTCCGGCGTCGGGATGAAGCTGTGCCAGTCGGGTTGCCGCACGACCCGTGAGTCCGGGTTTCCGAACCTGGGCGCGCGCATACGAATGGCGGTTTCAGGACGGAGGATGTCGTGATGATACTTGTTGTCCCATGCGCAGATGGAGGCGTCGCACTGCGTCATGCCGACTAAGGCGAGGGCGCGCGCAAGCTCGATGAAGGATAGTCCCCGGTCCTGAAGAACCTGCATGGCGATGTAGAGCATGTGTCCCGGTTGGGTGACGCCCCAGGGACCGTCCTCCCAGAAGAGCGCGATCTCGGACTGCTCGGCGGTTCGGATTGTGCTGTCCGCTCCACCGATACGGCGGATTCGGTCGAATTCTTCTGCGAACTCGGGGCTTTTCGGGTCGTGGAAGTCCGGAACCCGGAACTGCGAGCCGCTCTTCATCGTCCAGGGTTTTATCCGGCCCTGGCCCGGAAGGAGCCCCCGATCATAGGAGGGAAACGCAGGACCCGGCCTGGCGCCGTAGAACGGGCCTGTTGGGCGCCACCTGAGCGAATCCGTGCGCCGCTCGTAGCGGCCCAGGTAATAGTTGGCCTCGCTCGGTTCGCCGCCGTCGTTCGTCCGCATATCGAGTACCTTGCGGGCGGCTGTTCGTCCCCACCGGACGCCGAGGTCTTTCGCCTCGCCCCCGGGAAAGCGCTCCAGAAACCCCATGCGTTCGAAGAGAAAGGGCTGCTGGAACGCCTCGGCCGCAGCGCTTGCGAACGCTACGCCGTAGGCGACTTCCGGGTCCGCGCCGCGCTGGCCGGGGCCGACCCCGAAGGGTTCCTCGTATGCCTGGAGAACTCCGTTCGCGGCCAGGAAACCGGCGGCAAGGGGCAGGCTCAGGCAGTACGCTGCCAGGGGCGCGGTGGCCCTCTGATCACGCACCTGCTGCAGGGCCGCATCCACCCAGCCGAAGACGGTGTTCCGGTTTTTGGGTTTGATGATCTGGCTCGTGTAGGACGTTTTTCGACCGTGGGGGCTGACGCAACCGGTCGCGAGGAGCGCGGAGGCGGTCGCCGCGTTCCTCAAGAACTGCCTTCTCGTCTGGTTCATTGTTCGGGTCCTTTGAGTGAATTCAATGAGCGGTAAGTAAAAAAGATTTGTCGCAGATGTTGAGGGTTTTACCTGAGAGTCCGGCGGAGTGACGCAGGGTGAGGACGGCTCCGGACGGAGCGCGATCTACTCTTGAGGCTTGAGGCTTGAGGCTTGAGGCTTGAGGCTTGAGGCTTGAGGCTTGA
>JAPOYD010000058.1 GCA_026706735.1 Nitrospinota bacterium
GGTGCAGGAACCGTCCGCGTTATACCGGCCGCCGTCACCCTCGCACATCTCCTGCGGGGTGGGTTCCGGCTCCACCACCGGAGGCTCCGGATCCGGCATCTGGGTGGTGCTGCTGCCACCGCCGCAACCCGCCAGCGTCAGCGCGAAGGCAGCCGCCAGCATGAATGAGAAGATTTTGTTGCTGGTGAGTTTCATCACTTTGAGTCCTCCTAGTCTCGTGACATTAAAGAGCTTTGCAACAGAAAAAACCTGAAGTGTCTGGATTTGACCTCCTTTCTTTGCCTTTCCGAATTTCTTGTCCTATCCGTTATCGGGCTTCTATCGTTTTCCGTTACCGGGCTTCTATCGTTTCATCAAGCCGGGGCCTGAGCGCGCGGCCCCCGGCCCGGACTCCCGCGTCCGGGCCGGTTGCCGGCTTATCCACGAGACTGGTGTGGGATTCTTGGCGTTCTTCATGATGGTAAGAGTCCTCCAGCCCCGTGACATGAAAACTTCTCAGGCTCCAGCCGAATCTTTCAGCCTCCTTTTTTCAGGCGCCGCCGCCCAGGCAATGAAACGCCGGGCCGTCTGGTTGATCGGTTCACGAGACTGGAGAGGGATTTGTGGCGTGCTGCATCCTGGGTTGAGTCCCCTGCCTCGTGATATCTGCTGCTTCCCCGGCTCGCGCCGGGCCTTGCGCTTTCCTGGCTGCGCCGGCGCCCCCGCCCGTGCGAACGGAAGAACCCGGGCCTTTACTTGTATCGGTTCACGAGACTGGAGAGGGATTTTCGGCGTGCTTCATCATGAGTTGAGTCCTCTGGCCTCGTGATATTTGCTGCAAAAGCCCGGTGCTTCCTGGGTCGTCGTCTTCCGGGCTTCGCCGCGCAACCCCCGGGAGCAGTGTTCCGCCGCTGAGTGCCCGCTTCATCCGGCCTTCACAGTGGAAGTCCGCGCTGCGTTGAGCGGGCGGCCCATTGGCAACTACTCTCGTGTATTACTCGGCATTTATGATAGTGCGGTAAAGATTCCGCTTTTGTCAACCCTTTATTTGAACTTGCGCGCAACTCTTGTGCGGGCGTCCATCGCCAGAGTATGAACGAACGCGCCCGCGGCATCAAATGCGGTTGGTGAGTGAGGGTTTGACGCGAGGGGGGAGGAGGGGTTGACGGAATCCATTTGCGGATGTGTGCACGCTTTTGAAGTTCACTCCCCCCTTGGGTTTTAATCACTCCCCCCTTGAGGGTCGTCGCCATTTCACGAGAGTGAAAAGAACCACTCCCCCCTTGAGGGGGAGTCGGTGAAGCCGAGCGGTTTGTGCGAAGGCTGAATCGGTGGGGGGTAAAATGCGTTTTATCGCCATTCCGAATTATACCCCCCACCGGCGCGACTTCGGGCTTCGCCCTCGTCTTGCCGACTCCCCCTCAAGGGGGGAGTGATTCTTCCACTTTCATCGGTCGCCGATGACCCTCAAAGGGGGAGTGATTGGTTGGCGCTCTGCAAGGGGGGAGTAATTCCCTTCTCTCTCGTTGGTCGGAGATGCCCCTCAAGGGGGGAGTGAATTGCTCTCTCGTCGGAACCACCCCCCCCTACCCCCCCTTGTCAGGGGGGCAGGAAAAAGCAACCCCCCCCTGCCCGACGGGGACGCATCGCCTTTCTATACCCCTTGTCAGGGGGGCTTTTCTTCCACCCCCTCGTCGGGGGCATCGCCTTTTTATACCCCCCTGACAAGGGGGGGTAGGGGGGTTGGGTTTGCAGTGGTAACCCCTCCTTACCTCTTTCGGATTTCAGAACTGCCGTCATTCCGGCGAAAGCCGGAATCCAGGGACTTTGTTTTTGAAATTGTCCTTTCGCTTTATCGTTTTTCCTGGTCGTCCTGCGATTCGCTATCCCCGTTTGCTCTGGATTCCGGCATGCGCCGGAATGACGAACAAAACCGCACCGCCCCCTACAATCCTCTCGCGTCAAACACCCCCTTCTTCACAAATTCTTTACACAACCCCGTCTGTCCCCCTGCCCGCCGATGTTGTAAGATGTCTCTCCCGGCTGACGGGCGGCGCGGGACTTGTACCCGCATTTGTATGCCGCCGCTCCGAAGGCCGGGGCTTCATTGACTGGGAGACGCCGCCATGGCCCCCCCGCCCGATCTTCCGGATCGCCTCCTCGTCGCCGTGGGCGGCAACGCGACCCATCCGCCCGAGATACGCGGCACCGCCGCCGAGCAGGCCGCTATCGCCGCCGCCACGGGCCGCGCGCTGCTCCCCCTGCTGCAGCTCGAGAACGAACTCATCATCACGCACGGCAACGGCCCCGTCGTCGGCAAGATACTCATGCGCCAGGCCGTCTCGAGCGAGCAGGTCACCCCGATGACGCTCGACATCTGCGTCGCCCACAGCCAGGGCGGCATCGCCTACCTCCTGATGCAGGCGTTCGAGAACGCGCTCAGGCGCGCGGGGGATCCGCGCCACGTGGTGTGTCTCCTGACGCAGGTGGAAGTGGATCCCGAGGACCCCGCCTTCGACGCGCCGACCAAGTTCGTGGGCTACACCTACACGGAAGAAGAGGCGAGAAGATACGAGCGCGAGATGGGCTGGACGTTCCGCGAGGACGCGGGGCGCGGCTGGCGGCACGTCGTCCCATCGCCCAAGCCCAAACACATCGTGGACATCTCGCTCATCGAGACGATCGCCAAAAGCGGCGCCGTAGTCATCGCGGGCGGCGGCGGGGGCATCCCCGTCGTGCGGGAAGCCGACGGCGCGCGCCGGGGGCTCGCCGCCGTGATTGACAAGGACTTGACGTCGGCGCTCATGGCGAACGTGCTGGGCGTGAAGACGATGATGATCCTGACGGCAGTACCCCGCGTGGCGATCCACTTCGGGACGCCCGGGCAGCGCGAACTGGAAAATGTCTCGCTCGCCGATATAAAGAGGTATCACGCCGAGGGCCACTTCCCGCCCGGCAGCATGGGCCCCAAGATAGAGGCGGCCGTCCGCTTTCTGGAGGGCGGCGGCGAGCGGGTCCACATCGCCGCACTCGAGGACGCCGTCCCCGCCCTGAGAGGTGATGCGGGGACGTGTATATATAAGGAGTAACCCCCCAACCCCCCTTGTCAGGGGGGCTTTTTTCTTACCCCCTGTTAAGGGGGGGTAGGGGGGGTTGGTTTTTCCGTAGGGGCGGCCCCCTGTGGCCGCCCGGATTTCGGACAGGCACAGGGGCCTGTCCCTACGGTCGGAATCCCCGGTTGACGAGAGAAGAAAATCACTCCCCCCTTGAGGGGGAGTCGAAGAGGCCGAGTCCTTTGGACGAAGGCCGATTCGGTGGGGGGTAAAACCAGATGACTGAAAGCGGACGTCAATACAACCCCCGGCATTTGGGAAACGCCCGCACCCTCCGTCGTGAGCACACCGACGCTGAAGGATTGCTGTGGAGTCGCCTGCGCGACAAACAAATCGATGGTCGCAAATTCCGCCGCCAGCAACCGATAGGTCCGTATATCGCGGATTTCGCTTGCATGTCCGATAAGCTCTTGATTGAACTCGACGGCGGAGGCCATGCGGAGCAGAAAACAAAGGATCGCCAGCGCGAAGAATATCTGCGGCGCAGAGGCTATCGCGTTCTGCGTTTCTGGAATACGGAGGTCCTTGAGAATCTTTCTGGTGTTCTGGAAAAAGTGCGAGAGACGCTTGCAGACCCCCCCACCGATTCAGCCTTCGCATAAACCGCTCGGCTTCATCGACTCCCCCTCAAGGGGGGAGTGATTCTTCCACTTTCATCGGTCGCCGATAACCCTCAATGGGGGAGTGAATTTCAAAAGCGTCGCCCCTACAAAACCATCATCTCCCACCTCTTATATACACACTCCTTTGCGCAGCCCCGCGCGGGGGTGCTACGTTTTCCCCCATAAAATTCCGCTTCACACCCGCGCGCGTGGGCGCGCCTCAAGGAGGGGGGGACGCACGATGCAGGCCGAGCTTTTCCGCGTGGCGATGGACTCGCCCGACGACATCTCCGGCGTGGCCGCTCTCATAGAGCAGGGCAAGTGCCGGGCGGAAGACGTCGTCGGCATCATGGGCAAGACCGAGGGCAACGGCTGCGTGAACGATTTCTCGCGCGGGTTCAGCAACTTCGTCCTGCTCGATTATTTCTCGCGACAGATGGGCAAGAGCCGCGAGGAGGTGGAGGCGCAGATCGCCCTCATCATGTCCGGCGGGACGGAGGGGGTCATGTGCCCGCATTTCTCCGTGTTCACAAAATCAGAGAGCGGCGGGGGCGACGGGAGTAGAAAGCGCCTCGCCATCGCCTCGGGCCACACGGCGGATTTCAGACCTGAGGAGATGGGCCGGATGGCGCAGGTTCATGCGACGGCGGACCTCGTGCGGCGCCTGATGGCGGAGGCGCAGATCGAGAGCACGGCGGATCTCCACTTCGTGCAGGTCAAATGCCCGCTCTTAACAGGCGATCGCATGGCGGACGCGCTCGCGCGCGGGGAGAGCGTCTGCACGGAGGACACGTACAAATCCATGGGCTACTCGCGCGGGGCGTCGGCGCTCGGCGTGGCGCTCGCGGCGAGCGAGGTGGATGAGAGCGCGCTCAGCGACGATGTGGTCTGTAAGGACTGGTCGCTCGCATCGGGCGTGGCTTCCACTTCCGCAGGCATCGAGCTCATGTGCAACGAGGTGATGGTGATCGGCAACAGCGCGGCCTGGGGGGGCGACCTGGTCGTCGGCCACAGCGTCATGCAAGACGCCATCGACAGGGACGCGGTGCGGGAGGCATTAGTGAACGCAGGTATAGCGTTCGAGTGGTCGCTCACGGATGCGCAGCGCGCGCGCGTCGTGAACGTCTTCGCCAAGTGCGAGGCCTCCCCCGACGGCCTGGTGCGCGGCAACAGGCACACCATGCTGGATGACTCGGACATCAACAACACGCGCCACGCCCGCTCGGTCGTGAACGCGGTGGTGTCTTCGATCGTCGGCGACACGATGACCTACGTCTCGGGCGGGGCCGAGCACCAGGGGCCTCCCGGCGGCGGCCCCGTCGCGGCGGTCGTGCGCGCGGGGTAGAAAAACGGGAGGACGCACAGGTCCTCCCCTACGCAAAACGCGATGGGAATGTAGGGGCGGACCTGTGTGTCCGCTCTGCCCTCCGTGGTTGTCCTGATTCTAACCATCCTGCAAAAGGACAGGCACGGAGGCCTGTCCCTAC
>JAPOYD010000084.1 GCA_026706735.1 Nitrospinota bacterium
TCATCCGCGAATATGGATGCCCCGAAGTCGGAACAGTAAAAATAGTGGGCAACCCTATTTTGAACCGATCAGGAAGCGGAAACCCCGACCCCGAACCCGCTCCCCTTCACGGGGGTGACACCGAGGCGATCCTCCGCGATCTTCTTCTTTACAGGGATGAGCAAATTCACGCACTCATCGAATCGAAGGCCGTTATGACCGCAGGCTCCGAAGTTTCCAGGAAATAAGCCGCACTTCCGAGTAATCCGTCCAACCCCCGAACTGCAAATCCCTCACTTTCCTTTCCTCCATTGATCATGATCCCGATGGAGGTTCGGAATAAAAGCGGAATTTCGCAAAATTTACCTATACGAAGTTGATTTCGTTTTTATTTCGTTATATATTTCGCTTTATCTTTGCTACTCCACGAGACAATCCGGAGAAATACCATGCTGGCCAAAACCCAAGCCGCAGCCGTATTGGGCGTAGACGCCTACCCCGTCGAAGTGGAGGTCGACCTCGCATCGGGTCTCCCCTATTACGCCACCGTCGGCCTGCCCGACGCCGCCGTCAAGGAGAGCAAGGACCGGATTCGCGCCGCCATCCTCAACACGGGCTTCATCTATCCGATGGGGCGCATCACCGTCAGCCTCTCGCCGGCGGATGTGCGTAAGGAGGGCAGCGCCTTCGACTTGCCCATCGCGCTCTCGTTGCTGCGCGCGAACGGCGTGTTTCATTCGCGCTCTCAAACGGAGGATTCCCTGCTGTTTCTGGGTGAGCTGGCTTTGGACGGCTCTCTGCGGCCTATCCGGGGGGCGCTCAACATCGCCGTTCTCGCCAAGAAGATGGGCAAGCGCGGCCTCGTCCTCCCGGCAGAGAACGCTCCTGAGGCCGCCGTGGTCGATAAGCTCGAGGTTTATCCCGTGCACACACTTCCCCAGGTGGTGGGATTCATCCGGGAGGAAATCAAGGTTTCCCCGGCATGCCGCCAGAAAAACGGCATAAAGAAGAAACAGATCGAAAGAATCGATTTCTCGGACATCCGGGGGCAACACCAGGCCAAGCGCTCCGTCGAGGTCGCGGCCGCGGGCTCGCATAATCTGTTGATGATAGGCCCGCCCGGCAGCGGGAAAAGCATGCTGGCGAAAAGATTTCCCACTATACTGCCCCCGCTCTCTCTCGATGAGGCCATCGAGACCAGCCAAGTGTGGAGCGTGCTCGGAAAACTCACGAAACATGATTCCCTGATCCAGGAACGACCCTTCCGCGCCCCGCACCACACCATCAGCGACGCAGGCCTTGTGGGCGGAGGCGCGCTCCCACTCCCCGGAGAGGCCTCGCTCGCGCACAACGGCGTGTTGTTCCTCGATGAACTGCCCGAGTTTCGGAAAAACGTGCTCGAATCCCTCCGAGGTCCGCTCGAGGATGGGAAGATCACCATCAGCAGAGCACAGGCGAGCCTCTCGTTTCCGGCCCGCTTCATGCTCACCGCCGCGATGAACCCCTGCATTTGCGGCCTTCGGACGGACGGCGCATGCACCTGCACGCCTAAGCAGGTGGCCCGGTACCGCTCCCGCATCTCGGGACCGATTCTCGATCGCATCGACATCCACATCAACGTACCCAGGGTACCGTGGAAAGAACTCGCCGAAGACCCAGAGGGCGAGAGTTCCGCGACGATAAGAAACCGCGTTCTCGCGGCGCAGAAGATTCAGAAAGCGCGCCTCCAGGACCACCCCGGCGTTTACGCCAACGCCCACATGGGGCCCGCCCTCATCAACGAGCACTGCAAGCTCGAAGCCGAGGGCAGACGCCTGCTCAAGCTGGCGGTGGAGAAACTGGGCCTGTCGGCGCGCGCCTACCACCGCGTGCTGAAAGTGGCGCGGACCATAAGCGATCTGGCCGGCGAAAGAGACATCTCCCCCCAGCATGTGGCGGAGGCGGTTCAGTATCGCCAACTGGACAGGCAGATTCCTGTCTGAACCTCGCGGCCTCGATATTGAGATTGACGCGCATTCGCCTTGTTTGTATTTTCAAAAAAAGCGCAGCCAATACATGCGCCCATTTGGAGCTATACTGGTTGCATCTACCAACATAGAGGTTTTCGGAATATGGGGACTGAATACGCCTGGTTTCTCCCGTCGGCCAGGGCGGGTGACGGCTACAAGATCAACACCAAGGTGCCTGAGCGAAAACCCACCATCGAGTATCTCTCGCGCGTTGCGAGCGCCGCCGAGCGGGCCGGTTTCGTAAACCTTCTGGTGCCCACCGGCACCCACTGCCTGGACGCCTGGCTCGTGGCCGCGGGCGTAGCGCAGCATACCGAAAGAATCAAATTCTGCGTGGCGTTCCGACCGGGTCTCACCAGCCCCGTATTCGCCGCCCAGACGGCGAGCACGCTCGATACGCTCACTGGCGGACGCTTGACGCTCAACGTCGTCACCGGCTCGAGCCACGTGGAGCAGATGCGCTACGGCGACCACCTCGTACACGATGAGCGCTACGACAGGACGGAGGAGTTTCTGGAAATCGTCACTCGCATCTGGAGCGCCGACGCTCCCATCACCTATCAAGGGAAGTATTTCGACATCAGAGAAGCCGCCTTTTTCCCGATCCACGTCTCAAAACCCTGGCCGCCTATCTATCTAGGCGGAAGCTCGGAGTCCGGCCGCCGGGTGGGAGCGAAATTCTCGGACGTGCACATGATGTACGCCGTGGATGTGGAGACCATCGCCAAGGACGCGCTCGACATGAAGCGGCGCGCCGCGGAGGCCGGCCGCGAAGAGCAGATAAAATTCGGCGTCCGGATGCACATCCTTTGCCGGGAGACAAAGGCGGAGGCAAAAAAAGCCGCACAAGCGCTCATCGAGGGGAGCGACATCTCGAACGTGCAGGTCTGGGCCGACTTGAAGACCAAAACGGAAAGCACAGGCCAGACGCGCGTGAACGAACTGGCAAAAGGCGATTCGCTCTGGATCACCGACACCTTGTGGATGGGCGTGAACACGGTTCGCGCGGGCCCGGGCGCCTGCCTGGTGGGAACGCCGGACATGATCGCCAAGGCGCTCAAGGAATACGTGGACGTGGGCGTTCACACGTTCATCCTCTCAGGCTGGCCACACGTCGAGGAGGTGGAGATATTCGGACGCGAGATCATGCCCCTGCTCGAGGATACGGAGCCCCTCACCCTGGAGCCTCCCATGCCCGCCCTCGCCGAATACGATTGATAATAGAACGCAACGGAAAGAGGAAACCTTTGATGAACAGTTCCGCCGGTGTGCCTTGCGCCGAATCTCAAAAATGGATCGAGGTCGCCGAATCCCCGGGGCAGGAGAAATTCGCGCCACGCACGAAGATGATCGACGAGGAATCACGCTTTCTGGCGGAAAACCATCAGGACCTGGCCGGGGAAAGAGACATCTCTCCCCAGCATGCGGCGGAGGCGGTTCAGTACCCCCGACTGGACGGACAGATTCCTGTCTGACCCTCGCGGCATCGATGTTGAGATTGACGCGCATTCGCCTTGTTTGTATTTTCAGAACCGAGTGGGAGGCATATACATTCCATCATTTTGGATTATACTATGCCCCTTCCCTCACTTTAGAGGTTTCTGAATATGGGGACAGAATACGCCTGGTTTCTCCCGTCGGCCAGGGCAGGTGACGGCCACAAAATCAATACCAGGGTGCCTGAGCGAAAACCCACCATCGAGTACCTCTCGCGCGTTGCGAGCGCCGCCGAGCGGGCCGGTTTCGTGAACCTACTGGTGCCCACCGGCACCCACTGCATGGACGCCTGGCTCGTGGCCGCGGGCGTGGCCCAGCACACCGAGAGAATCAAATTCTGCGTGGCGTTCCGCCCCGGCCTCACCAGCCCCGTATTCGCCGCCCAGACGGCGAGCACGCTCGACGCACTCACCGGCGGGAGACTCACGCTCAACGTCGTCACCGGATCGAGCCATGTGGAGCAGATGCGCTACGGCGACCATCTCGAACACGATGAGCGCTACGACAGGACAAATGAGTTTCTGGAAATCGTCACACGAATCTGGAGCGCCGACGCTCCCATCACCTACGAGGGGAAGTATTTCGACATACGCAAAGCCGCCTTTTTTCCGATCCACGTCTCCAAGCCCTGGCCGCCCATCTATCTCGGTGGAAGTTCGGAGCCCGGCCGCCGGGTGGGAGCGAAATTCTCGGACGTGCACATGATGTACGCCGTCGACGTGGAGACAATCGCCAAAGACGTGCTCGATATGAGGCAGCGCGCTGCGGAGTTCGGCCGTGAGGAGCAGATAAAATTCGGCGTGCGCATGCACATTCTCTGCCGGGAGACCAAGGCGGAGGCGAAAAAAGCCGCGCAAGCGCTCATTGAGGGGAGCGACATTTCGAACGTGCAGGCCTGGGCCGACATGAAGACCAAAACGGAGAGCACCGGGCAGACGCGCGTCAACGAACTGGCGAGGGGCGAATCGCTCTGGATCACCGACACCTTGTGGATGGGCGTAAACACCGTTCGCGCGGGCGCCGGCGCTTCGCTGGTGGGCACGCCCGACATGATCGCCAAAGCGCTCAGGGAATACGTGGACGTGGGCGTTCACACGTTCATCCTCTCCGGCTGGCCGCACGTCGAAGAAGTGGAGATATTCGGACGCGAGATCATGCCGCTGCTAGAGGATACGGAGCCCATCACCCTGGAGCAGCCCTTGCCCGCGCTCGCGGAATACGACTGAAGAGAGAAAAGACCACCGAGGCAACACGAAGAGGAAATTTTGATGAACCGTTCCGCCGGCGCGCTTGGCGCTGAATCAAAAAAATGGGTCGATGTCGCCGAATCACTGGCGCAGGAGAAATTCGCGCCACGCGCGAAGGAGATCGACGAGGAGTCGCGCTTTCCGACCGAGAACTATCAGGAACTGGCCGACGCCGGCCTCCTCACCCTGATGGTGCCAAAGGAATTCGGCGGCATCGGCGCGGATTCGCTCACCTACGTCACGGTGCTCTCCAAAATTGCGAAAGGATGCGCCTCCACCGGCCTCACGTTCAACATGCACAGCGCCGTCGTGGATTTTCTGGGGCAAATCGCCTCCAAAGAGCAGATGGAGCGCTACTTCTCCGAAGTGGTGAACG
>JAPOYD010000026.1 GCA_026706735.1 Nitrospinota bacterium
TTTTTCAACAACCCCTTCTCAGTCGCGTTTGACCTTCGGCGGCTACTCAGGGTGAAGCGGAGCGGCGGGCTGCTTGGGGAGAGGAAGGGGATTGCGCCGCATCGGGGTTTTTCAACAACCCATCACCGCTCGTGTTTGACCATTTCAAGAATCCCCTGCTAAAAGACGCGAACGATAAAGGCTTGTGTACGCACCAGGTGTCTTCATGAGCGGCCCGCATGGCGCCAGCGTGACGGAATTTCTTTTCTCATCATGAGAAGGAGCGCAGGAAATGGCGATTCGGCCGAAGGAACTACCCGAAACCACAGAGAACTGGGCGGAAGCCGACTTCAAGGGCAAGTCGAAGAGCATCGTGACCCTCATGCGCGGATACACCCTGGTGATGGATGAGCCCAGGCACCTGGGCGGCTCGGGAGAGGGCCCCTCGCCCATGGACTATCAGGTGACCTCGCTCGCCGGCTGCACGGCGGTGATGCTCGAGAGATGCGCCAAGGACGCGAAACTCGAGATCGGCTCCCTCAAGGTGAAGTCCGCCATCGTCTACAGCCCCAGGGGCATTGCGGGCCAGGAGGGCTACCAATCGCACCCCACCGAGGCGCACAGCGAGATATGGCTCGAGATCGATGCGAGCGAGGATCAGGTGGAGGCGCTCAAGGCGGAGTATTTCCGCAGATGCCCGGTCTACAATTTGTACAAGGCCGGCGGCTGCGCGATGCGCGACACCTGGCACGTGAACGAGTAGCGCGCGAGGCGGCCCGAAGAGCCGGCCCAGAGGAAGGCGTCTTCATTCCAATAATCTTCGCGGCCCGGCAAAACATTTCAATACCCTTCTTCCTCAGTCGGCAAACCCGCTCTCATCGGTCGGGTCAAGCTCTCTTTCATCAGTCAGGTTTCATCTTCGAGCTCCGGGGCGCGTTCCGCATTTTCCCGCATTTGCCGTCATGGCGAAGGCCCGGTAGCGCGGCATAATCACGCCGCGGACCGGCCTGTCGAGCCGGGGTGGAATTTCCGTAAAATACGATAAATTTAGATAAATTCACGGGGTTTTTCGGTAAATAACTGCAAATTATTTTGGGGGGATATCACGCTGCGGAATCGGGGCGCAGGGGAATTCTGCCATGGCCCGCGCCTCCCTCGATGACGGCAAATGCGCGGATTTGCGGGGATGAAATGTACGCGCAACCGGGGGGAGTTGAGGGCGGAAACCGACTCGGCGGTCCGGCGCGAGGGCGGCGCTATGACGAACGCGCCGCGCAAGAACCGGGGCGGAACGCGGGCCGTGCCGCACAACCCAGGGGCCTTGAATGCCATTGAATATATTGGCGTTAGAATGATGTCGGGCTCATTCTGGCCGCAGGAGGCTCCTGGTCTTGTCCCCTTCGGGCGTCACGGCGAGCACCTTGAGACTCGGCCTCGCGGGACTCCTCGTGAGCAGGAGTTCCACGGGTTCATCGAGCGCCATGATCTCATGAACCTCTCCGGGCCGGAACTGAACCAGGTCCCCGGGCGCGGCTTCCAGGATCTCTCCTTCCACGGCGATGCGGAGGTTGCCCTTCAGGAGATAGAGGAACTGCTCGTCATGGTGATAATGCGGGTTGGAATGGCCCCTCGCCTCCATGCGGAAATACCCGATGGTGGTATGGGCGCCATCGACCCAGGCGGCGTCTGCGGTCACGTAGTCGGCCGCCTTTCCCTGGTTCTGGCTGGCGAGATTTCTGTAAATCGGCATGGAATAGCTCCTGTAGATGAAGTGATGACGGAAGACGGAACCTCAGGCGTATTCTAACGGCATGGACTCGCAATCTGTCCAGCCCCCATGTATATTTGTGCGGCTTGACCAACGTATCCTGCGCTTCATCAAGTTTCTCCGGAGGCATTTCGTGAGCACATCTCCTGTGGATGAGTTCGAGTATTTCTTTGAAAAACCCTGGTCGGACGGCCTCCCGGTCATCCCGCCGACGGAAGAGCGGCTGGGCCTCATGCTGGCGGAGATGAGCCGTGATCCGGACGAAATCATCGGCGACGTGCCCCCGCTCCTGGCGCCGGCGGACATTCGGACCATCGCCGCTCATGCCGTCATGGCCGGATGCAAGCCGGCGTACATGCCCGTTCTCGTCGGGGCGGTAGAGGCGATTCTGGAAGAAAAGTTCAACGTGGGCGGCGTGCAGGCGACGCTCTCCTGCGCGGCGCCCCTTTTGATCGTGAATGGCCCTTACGCCAGGGAAATCGGCTTACACGGCGGGCTTGGCTGTTTCGGCCCCGGGAATCGCGCAAACGCGACGATTGGCCGAGCCATCAGGCTTTTGCTCCTCAACATTGGCGGCGGAATACCGGGGATCACCTCGATGAGCACGTTCTCACAACCGGGCAGGTTCACGTACTGCATCGCCGAAAATGAAGCGGAAAGCCCCTGGGAGTCTCTCGCGCAGACGAATGGTTTTGAAGTTGAGGAGAACGTCGTCACCGCCGTGCATGTGGAAGGCCCCGTCATGTCCTGGGATGACGTAAGTGACGACCCCGAGCGCATGTTGCCCTCTATTGCGGACACCATGTCGCATTTGGGCTCCTGGAACTGTTGGGCCAACACGGATCTCGTGGTGGCGATGAGCCCGCAGCAGGCCGCGATTTGCGCAAATAGGGGATATTCAAAGGCGGATGTCCATGGACGACTTTGCGAAATCGCGGGCCGCACAGTGGGCGAACTGAAAACGGGAGGACATTTCCGGGAAAATCGCATTAGAGATTTTCCGTTCCCCGTCGACCTGGATGATGACGATGCGTTCGTTCCGACGATTAAAGAGGCCCAAAGATTGATCTTGATTGTGGCGGGGGGAGTTCCAGGCCCGATTACGGCAGTGATGCACGGCTGGAACGGAAGTAGCCGTTCCGTTTCCCGCGCATTTGAGTCGTCGTGATATCCATATATTTTAAGGGGTGAATGGTTTTGAACGACCCTCAAGATGAATTCGAGTTTTTCCTGGAAAAGCCTTGGTCGGACGGCTTGCCCGTCGTCACCCCGACAGATGAGCGCATAGAACGCATGCTTTCGGGTACGAAGAGAAGCCCTGCCGAGTTCATAGGTCGGGTTCCTCCCGCTATGGGTGAAGCCACGGTCCATAGTGTAGCGGTTCATGCGGTAATGGCGGGCTGCAAACCCGAATACCTACCAGTCGTACTCGGTGCCACAACGCTTATGCTTCACGATGAGTTTAACATGAACGGCGTGCAGGGCACGATGCATGGCGTGGCGCCCCTGATGATCGTAAACGGCCCGTATTCCGAGGAAATAGGAATTCACGGGGGCAATGGCTGTTTTGGCCCCGGATTCAGGGCCAACGCCTCCATTGGCCGTGCGATTCGCCTGATTTTAATGAACCTGGGCGGGGGCATTCCGGGCGTTTCTTCCATGACGATTTTCGGCACGCCGCTGCGTTATACCGCGTGCATCACGGAGAACCTCCAGTTTCATCCCTGGGAGACGCTCGCTGAGTCCAGAGGATACGGGGCAGATGAAAATGTGATCACCATGGCGATGGTGGAAAGCCCGCGCCTGACATTCGATGACGTAAGCGAGAAACCCGAGAGGCTGCTTCGAGGAATCGCGGACGCGATGACGGGATTGGGCTCATGGAACATGCATGCGCCCAGGACCGACATGGTCGTCGCAATGAATCCCCAGCATGCGAAAATTTGTTCCGAGGGTGGCCTCACTCGCGCGGACGTGCATCGGCGGCTTTGCGAGTTGGCCGGCCACAAAGTGAAAGATCTGAAACGAGGCGGCAACTGGCGGCGCGAACGCGCGCTGGATATGTATATTCACGTGGACCCCGATGATGATGAGTTTTTCGTTCCCGTCATCAAGGATCCCCGCGACCTCCATTTTATCGTCGCAGGCGGCTGGGGTTCCGGTAGCGCGGTTTGTCACGGATGGAGCGGCGGCAGCCGCGCCGTTCATGGGCCGTATGAGGTATAGCACCGTAGTCGCCATGATAGATAAAGCGGTGTCATATTCCCATGGATGAATTCGAGTTTTTCTTTCAAAAACCCTGGTCGGACGGCCTGCCGGTAATTCCCCCTACGGAAGAGAGAATAACCGCTATGCTTTCGGGCACAAGACTCGGGGCTTCGGAAGTCATTGGCTTGGTACCGCCCCTCATGGGAGAGGCCAGCGTCGAAGCGGTTGCCGCGCACGCCGTGATGGCGGGGTGTGAGCCTTCGTATTTGCCTGTCGTTCTTGCAGGACTTAGAGCGCTCCTTGCGCCAAAGCTCAACTTGAACGGCGTGCAGGGCACCATGCACAGTGCGGCCCCTTTGATCATTGTGAATGGGCCTTATTCGAAAAAAATCGGTCTGCATGGCGGCACGGGTTGCATTGGGCCGGGTTTTCGGGCGAATGCGACGATTGGGCGCACCATCCGGCTCATTCTCATGAACCTGGGCGGGGGTGTACCGGTTTCTGCCTCGATGAGCACGTTCGGCTCACCTGCCAGATATACGTTTTGTTTCGCCGAGAATGAAGCGGAAAGCCCTTGGGAGCCATTGTCTGTCGCAAGAGGATTTCAGCAGAACGACGATGTTGTAACCGCCGTGATGACGGAAGCTCCCCAAGGATATATCGATGATTATTCAAAAGAGCCGGAATCTTTTTTCGTAGGTTTGGCGGATAAAATATCCACACTGGGTTCCCTGAATATCTGGCTAAGGACCCAGGTGGTCGTTGCTTTGGGTCCGGATCATGCGCGCATGTGCGCGGATGCGGGACTGGAAAAAAAAGATGTACATCGCCGAATTATGGAGCTTGCACGCAGGCCTTTGGGAGAGCTTAGAAAATCAGGCTATTGGCGTGAAGAGATGGCTGCCAAGTGGCCATTTGACGTGGATCTGCAGGATGATTCGTTTCTGGTGCCGGCGATTAAGAATGAAGATGATCTAATACTAATCGTGGCAGGAGGTACGCCCGGACCAGTGACTGCCGTCATGCCCGGCTGGGTGGATGGCAGCGAGGCGGTCTCGACTGGTTATCAACCATAAGCGGTTTGGTAGGACTTGCCTTTGAGGGTGAATGTATGGATGAGTTCGAGTTTTTCTTTGATAAAGAATGGTCGGACGGCTTGCCTGTCGTGACGCCGACGAAAGAGAGAATCGATTTGATGCTCACGGGAACGACAAGGGAGCCAAGCGAAGTGCTCGGCCATGTAGCGCCTGCGGGTGGGGAACTCAGCATACAGGGAGTGGCGGCCCATGCTGTGATGGCGGGCTGTAAGCCCGAATACATGTCGGTGTTGATAGCCGGGTTGGAAGCACTTCTTGATGAGCATTTTAACGTAAACCTGATCCAAGCCACGACAAGCGCGGGCGCCCCTTTTCTATTGGTTAATGGCCCTTACGCCAAGAAAATCGGGCTGCACGGTGGGGTGGGCTGCATGGGCCCCGGCTATCGCGCAAATTTGACTATTGGCCGCGCCGTTAGACTCATCATGATGAATGTGGGTGGTGGAATTCCTGGAGTCACCTGTCTCGGCGGTTTTGGAGGCCCGTGGCGAAACACTTATTGCATCATGGAGAACGACGAGGAATCTCCCTGGGAGTCGTATGCGGAATCAAAAGGATTTTCAAAAAACGACAATGTGGTGACAATGATTCCACTCGAAGGGCCCGTGCAGGTATGGGATGATGCGAGCCTGACGCCCGACCGGCTTCTTGCGACGGTTGCCGATATGATGTCTGCATTGGGTGGGCCCAATATGTATCGGCAAGCAGATATGGCGGTTGTCCTGGGTGCGCAACATGCGCATCTTTGCGCTGACGCCGGAATGACTCGGAGTGATGTCCACCAAAAATTACTGGAAATGGGTGGGCGCACTATAGGGGATATCAAGCGCGGCGGTATCTGGCGGGGCGAGAAAGGCGCGGATCGTTGGCCGTTTCCCGTGGATGTGAAAGATGATGATTTTTTTGTACCTGCGGTTGGCGATCCCGAAGATCTTCATTTAATCGTCGCAGGAAGCAGGGGTTCGCCCTCTAGCATGGTGATGCACGGAATTACGGTGGCGTGTCGGGCCGTGACAAAAAATTTTGATGTGTGAAAGGTTTTCTTTCCAGGAAATGATGAACAGAAGACCGGATTTTCAGCAACACGTCTCAAAATCTCGAAAAGGACTCTTCTCGGTCTACTCTTTGTGTTAACAGCGATGTTTTGTGCATTTCTTTAGAAAAGAGCCCCGACAAAATTGCCTGGGCTCTTTGGTGATCAAAGCCTGTTAATGACCGTTGCTTTTACCGTTTTTCTTTGTTACCGCCCAGCAGACTCGCTCAGGCGTGATGGGCAGATCGTAGACTTCCGTTCCTATCGCATCGTTGATGGCGAGGGCGACGGCGGCTGGCGCGTTATTGCACGGAGGTTCTCCGACGCCGCGGGCGCCATATGGACCCGCCCCTTCTCCGCATTCGAGGACGACGGACTCAAATTCGCCTATATCCGATGAAGTGGGAATCAGGTATTCGTGAAAGCTTTGTGATCGGCAGTCTCCTTCCACCATGGTGATTTCCTCGTGCAGCGCATAGCCAATTCCCATTACAGCGCCGCCTTCGAATTGTCCCTCCACGCTTTGAGGATTCAGCGCTCGTCCGACATCGTGGGAAGCGATGTGCTTCAAGAGATTCACTTCGCCGGTTTCGATGTCGACTTCCACTTCACTTGCATGAACACCAAAAGTGTAGTCCGACCATCCGCCCATGCCGTTCATGTATCGCTCCGGATTCTCATAATCATGTCCTGGCATGTTGTAGCCATGAGTGCAATGTAGCGCTTCACCCATTTTTTTGGCTTCGCCAGCCGCAGCACCGATGCCAACTATTCTCTCGGGAGCGGAGGCCACCCATGCCTCGCCGCCTCCAAGGCGAATGTCCTCTTCTGCAGCCTCGAGCAACGAAGCAGCGCCTTTGGTAACGGCTTTTCGAACTTCGTCTGCGGCAAGTTGAACGGCGTGCCCAGCCATGAGTGTTTGGCGAGAACCTGCAGTGATGCCCGAGAGCGGCGTAGTAGCGGAATCGGACAGACGGGTGGAAACCTGATCGAGCCTGAGTCCCAGGGTTTCAGCCGTGATGCTTTGAAGCGTAGCGCCTTGACCGGCACCTATATCCGGCGCGCTCACGCGGACAACGGCGCTGCCATCCGGCTCGAGGTGAACCGCCGCATTTGCATCGTCATTCGGCCTTCCGTAGCCGGTGATGTTCGCCGCCGCCGCCCTGCCAATGCGTTTGCCCGGGCCTGGTTCTGTGGGTTCGCCCAATGCCTGAAGCGCGCCGTCGAGGCATCCTTCCAGGTTCGGTTCGTAAGGAATTATCTGCCCGGTTGGCAGTTCTTGGCCTTTCTGAATGAAATTCTTGCGCCTGAATTCGTATTTATCCATCCCGATGGCGTCTGCAACCAGGTTCATTTGAGTCTCATACGCGAAGCAGACTTGATTTGATCCGACACCACGCATCGCGTTGGTAATGGGATTGTTGGTGAGATAACCGTGCGCACGAATTTTTGCGTTGGGGACATCGTAAGGGCCTGCGGCGATGCACATCGCGCCCAGGAGGAAAAGATTCGATTTATATGGATATGCGCCTGCGTCTCCTACGATGTCCGCCTGTACGGCCAGGATTTTCCCGTCCTTGGTCGCTCCTGTTTTGTACTTCATATAGAAAGGATGTTTTTTCGAGGTGTTTCGGATGCCGTGCTCGCGACCCAAAACCATTACGGCGGGTCTTTGCGTATGCCAGGTGAGCAGCGCCAGGTAAGGTTCTACAGTCAGCATGCCCTTGGCGCCGAATCCGCCGCCGACATAAGTACCGAGGTGGCGGACGCGGCTATGCGAGATTCCTAAAATCGCCGCAATAGCGCGATAATATTCAATTAACTGTGTGCCAACTCGGATGGTGATGACGCCGTCTTCCTCCATCCAGGAAGTACCGGAAGCGGGTTCCAAGAAGGCGTGTTCAGCAAGTTGTGTGGTGTATGTTTTCTCAATCACCACATCGGCTTCGTCGAAGGCTGTCTTTAAGTCTCCACGGGTGACCTCAAAGTCACATGCTTGTCGTGATTCGGCGCTTGTTTCATCGTGACGCGTAGTCCATACGCCCTCTTCCGCCTCGATTTCCACCTCGATGGCCGCTATCGCGGCATCAAGCGCTTCTCTGTTTTCGGCGCCTACGATGGCGAGAGCATCTCCGGTAAATTCAATTTTATCTCCCACCAGCACGGGTTGATGGGGCAGGCCCGGTGTGCCGGAGCCGAATCGCGCGTTTGTGCCCGGAATATCCTTTGCAGTCAGAATGGCGGCTACGCCTGGAATTTTTTCGGCTTTTGTAGTGTCGAGTTTTTTCAAGCGGCCTACGGGGATGGGTGTAAACAGTACGCCGCACTGCAAAGCGCCTGCGGGTATCGCGTCTTCTCCATAGGGCATGGAGCCATCCGCTTTCGGAATAGCGTCGTATCGAACATTCGACTTGCCGATGATATCGTAATCGGCCATTTGTCTGCTCCTTAAGGTAAGAGGTTTTTCGTAAATTAGACTTGATTTTGCCAAAATTCGGCGAATCTGAGAAGCGGATAAAATATCATTCGTATTTTCAAGGGAAAATCGACAAGAGAAATTCGAATGGTCTGATATCGTAGACAAGGAATGATTTGCGGGATATGATTCAGGTTCGATTGAATTCACATATCATTTGGAGAAAACCATGGCGAACGGAATGGGATTCATTGATCCGACGGCGGGAGGGTCGGCCGCGCGAATCGAGCTTGCGCAACGGCCCGGCGATCTTTCGGGAAAGGTGGTGGGGCTCCTCGATAACACCAAGGAACAAGCGGATATCATTTTGGAAACCCTGGGTAATGCCCTCCGCGAGCAATACGATGTGGCCAGAGTCATTTCGAGGCGAAAAGAACATTACTCGAAACCAGCCACTGATGAAATGATCGAAGAAATGGCCCAGGAGGTGGATGTGGCGATAGCCGCATTGGGAGGCTGAGGCTCCTGCACGTTGTGCAGTGTGCACGACACGGTTGAATTTGAAAAACGGGGCATTCCTTCAACGACCATTATCACCGAGGCGTTCAAGAACGCGGCGGATTTTCAATTTCGTGGCAAAGGCATGGAAGGGCATCCTTATATTCAGTTGCCTCACCCGGTCAGTAATTTACAGCCTGATGAAATGAGAGACACGACGCTGAAGTTTGTCGAAGAAGTAGCCGGCCACCTGAAAAGCTGATCCGAATTATTGAGAAAAAGTATTTTCCAGGAAGGGGGGGGTACGTGCGCGAATTTGAAACAATCTCATATACGGAAGAAGATGGATTGGCGGTAGTGAAGCTCAACCGTCCGGAGAGTCTGAACGCAATCAGTTTCAAGATGGCGGAAGAATTCGTGGAATTGGCGCGGACCTTGGCCTACGCGCGGAATGTGCGTGTGGTCATCCTCACTGGAGAGGGACGTGGCTTCAGCACGGGTCGCGACCTGAAAGAAAGCACCACGCATACGAAGGATATGGCCGATCAATACCAGCGCTACGTGATGTCGGCGACGACGTTATGGGAGCGCCTGCCCATGCCGACCATCGCTGCCATCAACGGCCATACGTTCGGCTGGGGCGTGGAAATTACCTTGGTATGCGATATCAGACTGGCCGCGGAAGAAGCCACCCTTTGTTTTCCGGAATGCAGCCTTGGTATTTTCCCGGGAGCTGGCGGCGTAGTCTGGCTTCAAAGAATCATGCCGGCCGGTCAGGCGAAAGAATTGGTTTTCACGAGCAAGAGAATCGATGGAAAAGAAGCTGAGCGCATCGGCTTGGTGAATAAAGCGCATCCGCTGGATGTGCTGATGGATGAAGCCATTTCGATGGCGGAGAGGATAAGAGACAATGGCCCATTGGGGGTACGTGGTGCGAAAAAAGTGATCGATCAAACGCTCGATATGCCGCTGGCTCAAGCTATCGAGTTTTCCAACGCCCACAGGTTGCCGTTGAATCACACCAAGGATTTCGCCGAGGCGCTGGCGGCGTTCAAAGAGAAGAGGAAACCTGTTTTTACCGGAGAATAAAGACGTCAAAATTTCTATGAAACATCGAGCCTGTCCCTTAGGGGACGGGCTTTTTCTTCATTGTGGCGAGATATGAACAAAGACCTCCTTATCATACATGTCGAATCCCATGTCGCGAGCATCACCTTGAATCGGCCGGATATGCGAAATGCGTTCAACACGCCATTGATGGAAGCCATGTGTAAAGAGATGGCTGAAATTAAACAAATGCAGGACATTAAAGTCCTTATTGTGACGGGAGCAGGAAGCTCATTTTCTTCGGGGCGCGACCTCAAAGAAAGCGCAATCCATACGAAAGAACAAGCAAAGCGCTTCATGGTGTTGGGCGAGAGTTGGAGTTCGGCCCTCCGTGAACTGCCTATCCCAACGATCGCGGCAGTGAACGGGCCCGCCTTCGGCTGGGGGATGGTGTTGATGCTCTCATGTGATATTCGCGTTGCAGTTAGCGATGCTGTTTTGGGGTATCCTGAAACCGCGTTGGGGGTATTCCCGGGAGGGGACGCTACCGTTCGTCTTACGCGCCAGATTTTTGTTCCATCCGTGAAAGATTTGATGCTCACTGGCAGAAGATTTGATGCACAAGAGGGATATCGCTTAGGATTGGTCAATCGCGTCACATCGAAAAGAGACTTGATGACGGAAGTCGGCGCTCTGGCCCAAAAAATTGCCCAACTTCCGCTGGAAAAACTAAAGGCGATGAAATCAACTTTTTTGAAAGTTGAAGCGATGACGCGCTTTGGGCATTTGTCTGTGGCCAAGAGAATCTAGTGATGAAAGTCCGGGAGTGCTTTCTGCAAGCGGTGGCAATAGTTGGGGTTGAGCGAGAGGCCAGAGAAGCTTGGTCGGCCATGAACAGGATAAACTCACCTTGGGCGGCTGTTTTTGATGAAAATCGCTTGGTTGGCGTTGTAAACAAAAAAGACCTGGATGAGTTTCTTCGTGTGCCCGAGATATTTCAAAAGGTGGGAGAGGTCGCCAAAACAGACATGCCTTCGAGGCGAGGCATATCGCTATCACCAAATGCAGATTTGAACGAGTCTGTTCTTCAGCTAGAAATGGCGGGAGCGGATGCCGCTTTTGTCGCAGGCGTCGGCAGACCGCCCGGCATCATGGAGTTGGCTGCGGCCAATCGCGCATTGTCTTGTTCTTCATGATGCGCTTTTGTTTTCCTTAAAGAGAATCGTATCATTTGCCTCGCTTTCAGGGGGTGATTGACGGGAGGAGCGTTCATGGAATTCACGTTGAATGAAGAGCAAATACGGATTCAGGAAATAGCCAGAAAATTCTCCTATGAAGAACTGGCTCCGGTGGCTCCCGAGCGTGACCGGATTCAGAACTGGGAAGAGCGCATGCCGTGGGATCTGACAGAAAAAGCAAGCGCTTTGGGATTAAGGCAACTGCCTTATCCTAAGGAGCATGGCGGCATGGGCGCTGATGTGCTTTCGTGTTGTTTGGCGGGCGAGGAGCTTGCAGTGGGAGATCTAGGTTTTGCGGTGAACCTGGATCAGACCTGGAAGCTGTCTCATATATTCGAAAAAGTGGAGTCTGAAGTCAGGGACCCCTGGATAAAACGCCTGTGTGAAGAACCAAGGTTCCTGGCTGCGATTTCCATGACGGAAGAAGGAGCGGGAACCGACCATCAGGGATATTATGACGATCCTTCCATCGCTCTTTACACGCGTGCGGAGAAAGAAGGCGGCAAATGGATCATCAATGGGAAAAAGCGCTATGTCAGCAATGGCCCAGTAGCGTCATTATACGTATTGGCGGCTAGAACCGACCTCAGTAAAAACTTGAGAGAAGGTTTAACCGGCTTTCTGGTTCCAAGAGAGAACCCCGGTGTATCGATTGGCGATGTACATGAAAAAATTGGACAGCGTCTTTCGATGAATTCAGAAATCTTCTATGAAGATGTCGAGATCCCCGAGAACCACATAATTCTGGGTGAGGGGAACATGTTCGAAATCAGGGGCAACCTCTTGGCGATGGGAAAACCAGAAGCAGCCGCCACAGTCTTGGGTGTCGGACGCGCCGCGTTCGAAAAAGCGCTCGCTTACAGCCGCGAACGCGTCCAGGGTGGCAAGCCCATCGGCCAACACCAGGCGATAGAAACTATGCTCGCCGATATGGCGATGAATCTCGACATTGCGCGAACGTACATCTGGCGCACCGCTTGGGCTGTGGATCATGAAAAGCCCTATGATTTCACTCAAGGCTGGAAATGCAAAGTTTTCGCATCGGAGGTTGCTTTTGATTGCGCGCGCCTGGGCATGGAGGTATTCGGCGGAGCAGGCATCATGCACGACGCTCCCATGGAAAAATACCTTCGGGACGCCAGCACGTTCTTGCATTCAGACGGCACGAATCAAATCTTGCGGTTAAGAACGGGGCAAGCCTACGTGAAAGGAGTGGCCACGGCGTTTTAGGGGCTTGAAAAGGAGAAATTGAGATGACGCGCCGTTTGGAGAAATGGCGACAGGGTGAATTGTTCTGTGAAACCGGGGGGTCGTTAAGTTCGCAAATCTCTCATTGGCTTGAAAAAGTACGTTCGGAATTCTCCGTGTTTGTATCGGATGAAGGAATTGCAGAAATAAGAATGTTAAATGGCGTGGAAAAACCTCTCGTGGCGGATCACGCGAGGGAGCAATTAACACCGTTGAGTCGTCGAGCTTCAAAAGAGATAGAAGAATATCTAAGGGGCACGCGAAAAAGTTTCAAGTTGAAGACAGACCTCTCCTCTCTCACACCTTTTATGACCGAAGTACTCAAGGAGACTGAAAAAATTCCTTATGGCGAGACGCGCTCCTACGGCTGGGTGGCGAATCAGATTGGAAACCCAAAAGCTTCGCGCGCCGTCGGCCAAGCGTTACATAGAAATCCCGTTCCTCTTGTAATACCATGACATCGAGTCATTGCGGGCTCGGGCGAGCTCGGCGGATTCGCAAGCAGCGTTTCATTGAAGTTGGCGCTCTTGGCCCATGAGATGTATCACAAAAATTAGGGCATGCGGTTTTCGCTTGATGCATCCAAAAACTTGGGGGATGAAAGATGTCTAAAAAGATGAGTGATTTTATCGACCAAGTCCGCGAAATTGTAAAAGCAGGTGGTACCGAAGAAGAAGTAACCGCTCGCGTAATGGAAAGTCTTGAGCCGATTTTGGATGAGCCGAACCTCTTGAATGCAGATCAACTCTTGGTGAAAAAAGAAGGTTTTACGCTCAACCGGATTCATGTCGAACCGGATGAGAGCTTTTCTGTTGGCGCTGGTATATGGGATGTGGGGCAGACCACACCGATTCATGATCATGGCACCTGGGGCGTGATAGGCATTTACCGAGGAATAGAAAACGAAGAGAGTTTTTTACGTGAAGGTCCCCGTGAGAGCGGGGCTCGCGTAAAACTCACGCCTCTAGGTAAACGTTTGGCCGGGCCAGGAGATGTTTTCGTCTGCTGCACCAAGGACAACGACGTGCATCGCGTTAGCTGTGCTTCGTCTGAACCCGTGGTGGGCATTCATGTCTATGGTGATGATCTCGCCAAGTTAACTCGTTATAAATATGAGGAATTAACCGGCGAGGTGAAATTGTTTGTTACGGGATGGGATTATGCAAAAACATCGGCTTGATTTATAAAAGCCGACTGAATTGATAATTAACGCCGCTCAATACCTTTTCCATCGAAGCAATCACTAGACACCTGCCTACCGAACACCAGCTACGTGATGAAATAAACATCCCTTCTACCAAGGCATGGGTTTTCTGTCTTGGAAAAACCCCCCGTTAGGCCCATTCTTAGGCAACAAAGCGAGCCATACGGGCGTGTCTGCTCCTTCGTCTATTGATTTAGAGGCGCCCCGACCGCCCATATCGGTTCTTACCCATCCAGGATGGCAACAATTAACCAGCACTCCGGTTCCCCGGAATTCACTCGCCAGGACTTTCGTCATAGCATTCAATGCGGCTTTGGTGATTCTGTATGCGGGAGAGCCGCCTCCCATGCTTGCGAGAGAGCCCATGCCACTCGAGACGTTCACGATTCTACCTGCTGAGCTTTTTTTCAGTAGTGGCGCCAGGGCTTGGCACAGCATTAGAGGGCCGTAGAGGTTGGTTTCCATCATTTCGCGGACGATACCGAGAGAAACGTCCAACCCCATCATGCCGGCATCTTTTCTGATAGCCGCGTTGTTGATTAAAATGTCTAGTTTTCCAAATTCTTTGGCCAAAAAACTGGCCAGAGAATCGATGCTATTCTCGTCGGTGACATCTAGGGGATGAAATATGATTTCCAGCCCCTCTCGTTCTAGTTGCTCTTTAGCGATTTCACCTTTGGAAGCGTCTCGCGCCGTGAGGATGGTTCTTATCCCTTGCTTTGCAAGCGATCGGCAGATCCCGAAACCGATGCCTTTGTTCCCGCCCGTTACGACAGCGATTTTCTCATCTGACAACTTTCATCTCCTTTTTCTGGGTGTTTCGCTGGATAATTTTCACTGAATTCATTTGTTTTACCAGCACGATCGGGAATGATTCTGGAATCAATTCGACTCCCTGTTATATCATAGAGGGGAATCATCTCTCGCTCAGAGTATTTCCAAGCATATACATTGGAAGAAACGATTGAATTCAACTCATCTGATTCTGTTCGACGTGGATGGAACGCTGCTTTTAAGCGGAGGAGCAGGGGCGAGAGCGTTGAATATCGCTTTTGAGCGAATATACGGGATTCCAAACGCTATGCGTCATGTTCATCCGCACGGCAAGACTGATGAACTCATCGTTCAAGAGATGTTTCGTTCTCATCTTGAGCGTTGCGGGAACGAGCCTGAGGTAAAGACTCTGTTGGAGAGATATTTGGAAATCCTGCCCATCACGGTCAGGGATTCTAAAAATTTTCATCTGATGCCGGGAGTCCCAGGTTTGCTTTCGTATCTCAGGAGCCGAAAAGACGTGTTCATGGGATTGGGAACGGGCAACGTCGAAGAGGGTGCGCGAATCAAACTCTCACGTGGCGGGCTGAACCGGTTTTTTTCGTTCGGAGGGTTCGGCTCTGATTCTGGAGACAGGGCTGAATTGCTGGAGGCAGGATTTCAGCGAGGCGAAGAAATAATTCAAAAGAAATCCCCGCGCAAATCCATCGTTCGTTGGGTGATAGGTGATACATGGCGCGATGTATCGGCGGGGCGCGCATGTGGCGCGAGCACGATAGCTGTAGCTACAGGAGGGGATTCACTTTACGAGTTGGCGAGTGCTACGCCGGATTTTCTTTTCGCTACCCTGGAGGACAAGCAGGCGATTTGTGAAATCCTGAAAGGGGGTGTTAGGGCATGAGTGGATCTTTGTATCCGGAAGCGCCAAATGAAATCGCCCATGTCTACCGGCGCATACCCACCTGGACCATGGGCGAACTCACCGATTTATCCGAGGCGCAGTTGGATAGAACGGGGACGGAAGAATGGGCACGCTGGTCTCCAAGAAGGCAGCTCAGCCATATGGCCTACATTACGACGCGATGGTTTATGGTTCTCTACGGCGCCACTAGCCTACCGTGGCCGGTTGTGGACATGAGTCAGTTCAGCACGTTCATCAATACGCGAGATGATGACCGTCGCTTTTCTTCGGATCGCTATGGGGATATCGAATGGCTTCATCTGCGTTTTTCCGAAGCATGCGAAGAAGCGGCGGTCCAAGTTGAAAAGCTGCAGAATGAGGATTCGGTTAATAAATCGCTCTTGTTTGTTTTTTCAGACTCATCGGTCGTGGGCGTGAGCGAGGAGCGTTCCGTTGATTTATGGAATCGGTGCATGAAGTGTCATCCGGATGGATTTACGATCGATCCGGAGCATAAGCATGGATTTCGAATTACGACCCTGGCGACTTTGCGTCATGTGCTTTGGGATGACTTGATTCACTTGCGCTCCATCAGGCTCCATCGTAAAGCCTTGGGTTTGCCGACCGTATATCCAGATGCTCCTGTGGGCGGCTACGCTTCAGCCTATCCGGTTTCTTGATGAAAATTGCTGGTTCACCTCAGGCGAATTTCCTTTTTTGGTTGTTGTTCATCTCATTTGCATCAATCGCAGGCTTACTTTTGTTCTTTTCGAAACCACTATTTCTTTCCAAAACTGGCGTTAAAGCGTCCTTGGCAGCAGAAGCAAAGAAGTTGAGAGGAATGCCTCCAGAGGCCATAACAAAAAACGTAGGTTATATTCTCAAGAAATACTTGGATTCTTCAAAGCATACCAGTCGTGCGGATGTTCACGTTTCCGAGATAACCCCTGAGAGATTGTCTGTTGATGTTCTGTTGCCATGGGCGGAGGTGAGCGCAAAAAAAAGAAGACAAAGAGCAGAGTTGATCTGCCGTTTGGGTGGCGGCATGCTTGAGAATGCGGGATCAAAAGATACAATTTTCTTGGTTAATATCCTTCGCATAACGAGAGACTCGACAGCCAGCGAGCGTGCAGGTGCGATGGTGTATTCGCCAAAAGACAAAAAATGTACTTGGAAGGAATAGTTAATTCAGAAAGCTAGTCACATCTGAAGCCAAATACATCAAATGCCGACGCCTTTTCTCTGAAGAGCCCCATTTCTGCTAGACTCTGCTTATTTTGTTTATTTCATTTTTCGGGCGAGAGGAGGTGCTCACATGGCCCTTACAACCGTTGCCATCATCAGCCCGGGAGATATGGGACATGCGGTCGGGCGAATGCTGGGTTTGCATGGGTATGAGGTGATAAGTTGTCTTGCTAACAGAAGCGAGCGGACGAAGCGCTTGGCCGGTGTAGGGGGTTTCCGGGATTACCCGACAATGGCCGAAATGCTGGATCGCGCGGATATTGTTTTGTCCATCGTGCCTCCGGGTTTAGCCGTTCAGGCGGCGGACGAAGTGGCGGAATCCATGTCAACATCTGGTTTTTGCCCCCCATACGCCGACTGTAACGCCGTGTCGCCGGAAACGGCGAAAGCTATCGCAAAGCGAATTTCAGATGCCGGAGCGGATTTCATCGATGGGGGGATATTGGGTCCCCCTCCCAGTGAGACGAGGAACAATACCAGGTTTTACTTTAGCGGTGTGCAGGCGGGATTGCTCTCGGAATTGGACGGAAAAGGAATTATTATCCGTCAGCTTGGGCCAGAGATTGGCCACGCTTCTGGAATTAAAATGTGTTATGCCGCCCTCACGAAAGGAACCCATGCTCTTCAAACCGCGGTCATAACCCTGGCAGAGGCGCTTGGTCTCTCCGAAGAAGTGAATCATGAGTTTCAAACAAGCCAAGAGGCTTCTTATAAACAGATAACCTCGAGTGCCCCTCGTCTTCCCGTCGTGGCGTGGCGGTATATCGACGAGATGAAACAAATTGCACAGACCTTTGAAGCCGCCGGTGTCACTCCGAAATTTCACGAAGGAGCGGCGGCCGTCTATTCCCATCTCGCGATGACACCTTTGGCGGAGCAAACTGTAGAGACGATTGACAAGAGCTTATCTCCACAGCAAGCGGCGGCGGTGTATGCTGAATACTTGCCGATGAAAATGGACGACACTTGATTTTTTGAGGCAACGATATGCCAGAAGACCTATCCACTCCAGGGTTGGACGTTTTTCCTGAGTATAGAAATTTAGCGGATTTGTTTCGGGAAGAAACGAACGGGCTTCCGCTGGAATTATGGGAATGGAAGCTGCCAGAGAAGAGTTGGGGAGCTTGGTCCATCAAAGAACAAATCAGCCATACGGCATGGATACCGTATCTTTTTTTCCTGGAATTCTGGCCGCCCGTTTTGTATCCGGATTCTTTGCCGCGAGATAAGTCTCTGGCGGATCAAGGTAGGGCGGACAGAATGTTGGATCCGGTGCGGTTTCCTGATGTGTCCGATGTTCTCTCAGCACTTGATGACGCGTGCGCCTTGTGCCGGGAGGTTTTATCAAAGGAAACGCTAACCACGTTAAGAAATAAAGAATTGCCCAGGAAGTACTCTCCGGACAGAACTTGGGCGAACGGTGAGCGAGTAATTGATTATTTTCTAAATCTCGTTTTGCCTGCTCATGAGAGGGGTTTTCGCAAAGATGAGAACGATCCTTTTCTGTATTACCAGACACTCGAGTGCACGTTCCGCCACATATTGTGGGAATCGAATGTCCACCTGATTACCATTCAGGAATTTAAGCGAATCAAAGGCTTGCCTATTCATTCAACTGTCCCGAGAGACGGGTATGCCGCGATGCTCACCTGGGAATAAATGCGCTCATTCCTTGAGAAGGTTTTCTCTTTCGTGGCCACGAATTTTGAAACGTACTTTATCCGAAAAGGAGGTTGTTTATGACAACCCCTCAACGGGGGATTGGTGCGCTACGAGAATATTTTTATGGTGAAGATATTGGGCAGGCAGAGATTGAACCTGAAGGCCCGGTCGTAGCGGGCAGGATGGGGAAATGGCGGATAATCTACCGGGTTGGCCCGCGAGGAATCTATTCAGGCGGGGGTCTTCGCTTCACGCCGCCTAATGGGTTCACTACGCCCCAATTTGAAGATATGACGGCTCCGGGATATTGCATGTTCCGATGTTCGAACGAGAATGTTTCTTTGGTTCCCTCATTGATAGAACCCGTTCTCGGCTATACTTTCCTGCCGGCCAGCCTGGATTTGATAGTTCAGGGCTCCTCTTTGGTGGAAGGAGATTCCATTGAAATCGAATATGGCTGGACGCCATCCGGCATCCCCGGCGCGCAGGCGCAAGCATTGGCCATGTCTGTAGAGTTTACTTTATCCATTGATTCTCTTGGTGAGGATGGCTGGGAGCTTCTCCCAGATCCGCCAACGTTTTGCGTGATACCCGAGGAACCATCCTTCCTTTGGGTGACGGCGCCAGCTCAGACAGTTGCGGGACAGGGCTTTTCCGTCCGGGCTGTGGCGCGAGATTGCTTTCATAACGTAGCTGCAACAGGGGTATCTATACCGAAGCTTCAGTTGCCTGATGGGAACATAGCGTCTTTTCACCAAGCGTCGCCCGGAATTTTTGTTTGCGAAAATATAGTGTTAGGAGCGCCTGAGGTTCATCGGTTAAAGGTCTTGGCTGATGGATTGCCGACAACTCATACGCCACCGATTCAGGTATTGGACGAAGTCCCGGAGCGCACGCTTCTTTTTGGAGACCCGCATTGCATGAGCGGGCTGTGCGTGGGCGAATATCCGAGGCCATCGACTGCACGTGAAATCGTGGAGTATGTCCACACCTATGCGCGGGATTGCGCAGGAGTGGACTTCGCTGCCTGCACTTCTTTGGCCATGCGCATGGATGAGGCGCAATGGAAAGAAGTTATCGAGGCGGCGAATCGTTTTTCGGAGTCGGGAAGATATGTGGCTCTTCCCGCATATGAATGGTTTGGTATGCTGGAGCAAGACGGGAATAAAAACATCTATTTTCTGGACTGTGAAGACATCCCGAAACTGGACTCCCGCAGCCCGGACTCCGATCATCCGGAAAAGCTCTGGAAACAACTAGAAAAATTCGAGGGTCGCGTGATGACGATTCCCCATCATTCGGTAAGTGCTGTGATTGGCACGCGCTGGCGCTGGCACGACCCGAGGTTTCAGCGCCTCGTTGAAATATATTCTTGTTGGGGAAATTCCGAAGCCAATGGTTGCGATAGACCTTTGGTCAACCCGGCGCGTTACGAGGGTCAAAGCGTGCAGGATGCGCTTGAGAAAGGATATCGCTTGGGTATCATCGCCGGCTCGGATACGCATACGTCTCAGCCTGGTTTCTCGAATCGATTGCGGCTCAAGAATGCCTGGAGAGGTGGATTGGCCTGTGTATGGGCGAAGACCTTTGATCGAGAAGGGATATTCAATGCCCTTTGGGAACGGCGTTGCTATGGCACGACAGGGGCGCGCATTATTCTTGATTTTTCCTTGAACGACGCCCCGATGGGTTCAGAGATCAAGTTAAATGAATCGACTGGAAGAAAGCTCAAGGTTCGGGCAGAAGCCTGCTCGCCTGTTCATAAGGTCGTCATCATTAAAAATGCGAGAGAAATTCATATGGATGAACCAGGGCGGGAGTCAGTTTCTTTTGAGTGGCTTGATCCGAGCGGCAGGGAACGGGAGTCGGATTATTATTATGTCCGCCTGATACAGGACGATGGAGAAATGGCTTGGTCGAGTCCTGTTTGGGTGGATTCTTAGGGAAATTGTGAGGAGCCGGATATCAACGACTATCGCCTGGCTCGTTTTGATGAAGGGGAATTGATGCAAAGCGCGTTTTCGGCGCAGGGTTCCAGAGGTGAAGGCTAGGAAATCGGTCTGGGGTACACTTCGATAAGAGGAAATATTTTTTCCGCATTTTCTTTTAAACCAAAAAAGACGGGTCCTTCGGCTTTTTCGCCATTCGCGAGTTTCTGGAGATCGAGAGAATGGCCATCTGGGTGATATGCGCCACCTCCTACTTCCTGTAATACAGCGAGAGGGCCTAAGATATCCCAAATTTGAGGTCTATCGACCAAGGCGGCGATGACGCCTCCGGTAGCCGCATACGCCACATGCGCGGAGGCGCTTCCATAGGCGACGGATTTTCCTGGATAATCCAGCTTGTAAAAGCGTTTTCGAGACGAAGGCCCTAGCATGACGGTTTGATTGTTAATTTCCATGTCCTGTAAGTTTGGAAGAGCCTTCCCGTTTCTGGTGGCGCCTTCTCCTGCGAGGGCAAGAAACATTTCATCTACGACGGGCATGTAGAATCCTCCGGCGATGGGTTTCCCGTTTTCCATGACGCCGATGGATACGCCCCAAGTGGGCAGACCGTTCAGAAATGGATTGGTGCCATCAATAGGGTCAACCGCCCAAAGACGCGGTTGCTTCTGGGGTTGTGATTCTCCGCTTCCGAGTTCTTCTCCGATAACGTTGTCGTTCGGGAATGATATCTTCAGGCGGGAAAGAATGAATTTTTCTACTTCAAAGTCGGCCTCGCTCACCAGGCTCCTGTCTTGTTTTTGGATGCCTTTGGCATTGTTTATGAACGACAAAGCCAGTTTGCCCGCATCTATGAGGATTTTTTCTATGAATTTAATCATGAAGGCACCAAACACTCCGTAGGATTAAGCGTGGATACATCGCTTTTGGACAAACTATCTTGTGGAGAAAAAACTTTCCAGTTCTCCGAAAGAACCTGCCTACCAACAAGCCAGCACGCCCGTTTTGATTCGAACAGGATTTGCGCATGACTCGCTTGCGGCCGAACACAAAAAGGTATGATTACACCAAAGGCCCCATCGGGCGAGGCTTGGTGGTTCTATCCCTGCCGATTTTCGCGGAACTGATTTCTTGGAACATCGATACGATCGTTGAAATTTACTGGGTGGGCCGATTGGGCTCGGATGCGCTCGGAGCGATGTCCTTGGCATACATGATTCCTATGATGGTGAGAGCAATGGGCATGGGAATTCGAGTAGCGGGTCAAGCGCTGGTTGCGCAAAGAGTTGGCGCGAATGATGAGGCAGGCGCTGCCATTGTCGCGGGCCAATGCATATTGCTTCAAACGCTCTTCTTCATTCCCATATGCAGCGCAGGATATATTTTCTCGCCTTATTTAATGGGATGGATGACGTCTGATCCGAGACTTTTGTATTTATCGACGATATATCTGAAAGCCGGGTTTATCATGCTTTTGTTCGTTGACGGTATATTCACTCTTGCAAATATATTCCGTGGCGCTGGCGAACCAAAATATTCGCTTTTGGGGATGATTATCAATTCAGTCGTTACATTCATCGCCATGCCCGCCTTTATCTTTGGTTTCGGATTGATCCCCTCGTTTCATCTGGCTGGCGCGTATTTCGGCTTAGGCATTGGCAGGCTGGCAGGTTCCGTCGTGATGCTGATCATTCTTTTCAAGGGGAATACCAGAATACATCTGAAGTGGCGTCATCTGATTCCGCGGTCCTCTGAGATGAAACGCATACTGGGACTGGGTTGGCCCGCTTGGGGGCAAATGTTTTTTGAGAGAGGCGCTAACTTGGTGTTGGTATGGATGCTTGCTCCGTTTGGCGCGCTGGCACTTGCAGCATGGGGCCTTGGCAGTCGTGTCAACAATATGGGAAGAATGCCCGGATTTTCCCTCCAGGGGGCTGTTCGTACGATGGTGGGCCAAAACATCGGCGCGAGAAAGCCTGAGCGAGCCATACGCAGTGCTTGGGTGACGTTAGGGGCGGTTGTTTCCATCATGGTTGTCGTCATTACAGGGGTCGTTGTTTGGAGCAAAGAAGTCGTTACTTTTTTCGGGATAAAAGGCGCCGCCTTGCCCCATGCGGTGATTTGTCTGCAAGTTTTGTGTGTAGGCCTTGGATTTGAGGCTACGAGGCGTGTAGTAGCGGGAATATTTGAGGGAGCGTCATCCACCAGGCCTCCCATGATCGTTGAAGCAATCGTTCGCTGGGTCGTTCAGTTGCCGGGCGCCTATATGCTGGCGGTCTGGATGGGATTACAGGAGCTGGGAATTTGGTGGGCAGTGGCGGCGAGTCAACTCATCGGTGGTTTGGCGTTGTTCTTGTGGTTTGCGATTGGTTGGCGGCGGCGTATGGAAAGTATGGCGACAAAGGCTAAGTCATCTGCACCGTCGAATTTTGAGTTTCATTCCTCATGAGACCCGAGAAGCGCTATGACTACACAAAAGGCTCAATTAGCTTTGGGCTGTTTCGCCTGGCCGTTCCTTCATGCCTGGAGCCGATAGCCTGGAACGCCGATATACTTGTCGAAATCTTTTGGGTGGGGCATTTAGGATCCGAGTATCTGGCTGCAGTGTCATTAAGCTTTATGATCATCTTCTTTTTTCGCGCGGTCGGTTTCGGCATCAGAATCGCGGGCAGCGCTTTGGTGGCTCAGAGAATCGGAGCGAAAGAACCTGAACGCGCAAGCCATGTTGCGGGCCAGGCGTTTTTGCTTGCGGGCATCTATTACGTCGCCATCAGCATTCTAGGATATATGCTGTCATCGCATTTACTTGGTCTTTTAACTTCTGACGCTGATGTGATGCGAGTTGGCGTCGGGTATTTACAGGCATCGTTTCTAACCATAGCGTTCGTGGATGGTATTTTCACCGTTTCGCATATGTTGAAATCTTCCGGCGAACCTGGAAAATCCTTGATTGGCCTTGGAATTTCGACGCTTTTATCCATTACGTTCATTCCCCTCCTTGTTTTTGGTATTGGGCCGTTCGCGGGATTCGGACTTCCAGGTTCCGCTATTGGTATTGGAATTGGTCGCATCATAGGAATTCTTGTCGTCCTGTGGTTTTTGACATCGGGGCGTTCTCGTCTCCGTATCAGGTTAGCTCATCTCAAACCCGATTTGAGAAGCGTGCGCCGCATTATTTTGTTGGGATGGCCCGCAGCCGCGCAAAATTTGATCGAGCGAGGCGCCCTTCTTATATTGCTGAAGATTTTGGCGTTGTTTGGGCCATTGGTGTTAGCCGCATGGTCTATTGGAAATCGGCTTGGGACGTTTTCGCGATTGCCTGGCTTTGGAATTCAGTCTGCCGTCCGGACGATGGTGGGCCAAAACGTAGGCGCCGACCGTCCGGACCGGGCGCTAAAAAGCGTTTATCTCGCGATGGCCGGCTTGTTTGTCATGATGTGTGGCGTGACGTTTCTTTTGTATTTTTATGCGAAGGAAATCGTCTTGATCTTCGGAATGAAGGGCGCGGGAGTCGACGTTGGCGCCGCTTGTGTCCGCATACTCTCCATCGGCACTTTGTTTGAGGCTATCCGGCGAATGCTGGCGGGTGCATTTCAGGGTGCGGCGAATACGAAACCGCCGATGGTTGTGGAAGCTTTCGTCCGATGGGGTTTTCAGATTCCGCTCGCGTATTTTGCCGCTTTGCCTTTGGGATTCGAAGCCGCCGGTGTATGGGGCGCGATGACGATAAGTCATCTTATGGGAGGCGTATGCCTCCTGGTTTGGTTCTTGGTTTGGAGCCGACGAAGAGGAATAGGCTCACATGCGGAAGCAAAATATTGATGATATGCAGAACGGGAATTGCCTGGGAAGCCGAGGTTAACAACAACCAAGGGTGGATGCGCAGATTGCAGGATAGAGCCATAGAAAACCTCAAATTTGCTCACCATGTTTTAGTTGCTTGTTGGCATTTCAGGTGTTGTTCGTTCGGATGACAGTAGCAAGTCACGCTCGCTTGAGGCTGAAAATCAGTAGTATATGTATATAGTGGGACCGAATGATATTGTATTGATTGTTCACCCAAAACTGGTTGGCGAAAAAGATGTTGAAGGCGAAAGACTCATGAACTGCAAAATAGTTTGTCTTTATTTCGTTTTGGTGATTTCGATCTTTCTCTCCTCTGTTGCACATTCAGCGGATGCTGCTTCACGCGAAACGATAGAAACAGCGGATTGGGCGATCGTATTGCGCGACGCGACCCTTTATCTTCAAAGTGACGAAAAAACCCCAGCCCGTACTCAGGGATATATGTCCTTGGTGAGGCAGGTCCGCTCACGAGCGAATAATGCCAAAGCAAAATTTCAAAAGGATCTTGAGTTATCTGGAAAATTGCTCCGGACTATTGGCCCTCCTCCGACAAAAGGCAGTCCACCAGAACCAAGAGAAATAGCTGACAGAAGAGAGCGGTACAATCGTCAAATCGCTACTGCTCGAGGACGAATTGCTGAGGCTGACTTGGCCATTATTCGTGCAACGGAATTGGAAGATACCTTGTCCAGGGAGAAGTTAACGCGGCTTTTTGGAGATATGTCCAGAAGAACTCCAATACCCATTGCGCCTAGGGTGCTCGCTAAGGGTGTTCCAGAAATTGCAGCTGAAGTTCGACGAATTCTCCGCTCTCCACTTGATTGGATCGCAAAACTGCCTCCTGGTGTTGGTGGTAGCGCTGTTTTGTTGCCAGGCATTGTGGTTTTGATTTTAGGCGTATTGTTGGGGTGGGGAATACGGCGGAGCGTTTTAGCTTTCTTCAGTCGTGATGACGGGTTATCGGAGCTCTCATATGCGCGTCGGTTTGGCGCAGCCGCAGTTGAAGGCGTCGGCAATGGCATTTTTCCGGGGACCGTTTTAGCAGCTCTTTATATATGGGTGACTCGACCGGGTACTTTGCTGAGTGGTCTGTTTGCAGGAGCACTCACATCTTTTATTTTGGCCATTTTGTTATTTTGTTTAGTTGTTGCGTTTGGGAGGTCTTTTCTCTCCCCCAGTCAATCGGCTTGGCGGCTCACAGGACAATCTTCAGAGAATGCGCAAAGTGCTTATCGCTTGATTTTTATTCTTGCGGCTGTTTTCTCAATCGATATGTTTTTTTCAAATCTTTGGGGTGAGGAGGGAGTTTCCGCTGAAGCAGCGTCTATATATTCAGCGGTGTTTGGGACTCTGGAGGGCTGGATTTTCTTGAGGCTGGGACGAGAAGAACTCTGGCGAACTGAAACGGCTCAAGAGGGTGAAATCCCGCAGCAACGACAAACCTGGAAATTCACATGTCGCATAGCAAGAGTGCTTGCTGTAATCGGCATTGCGGCGTTGTTTGTCGGATATGGCGCTTTTGGCAAACGGCTTCTCACAAACCTTATTTGGACTGGCCTTTTGCTGTGGATAGTGGTTCTGTTGCGTGGCCTCATCCACGAATTGGTGTCCTGGTCGACTAAATCCGAATCCACGCAAGACAAACTCCACATTCCTTCCCGCATGATCGAAAGATTCCGTTCCTGGTGGCGAGTCATTGTCGATCCTGTTGTTTTCCTTTGCGGCATTCTCATTGTCGTGCCTGTTTGGGGAGTGCCGCCGGGTGATCTGATTCGCTGGACGCTCCAGGCATTATCCGGGTTCCAGGTGGGTAGCATCCGCATCTCGATCATCGATATTTTCTTGGCTATCGCCGTATTCTTTTTCGCCATGGCCGGAGCAAGGTTCTTGCAAAGGCAGTTGTCCGAGCGGGTTCTGGAGCAGACGAATTTGCCTGCAGGTATACGCCACTCTCTAAATGCAGGATTCGGTTATGCGGGTGTAATCATTGCGGCTTTATTGAGCATTTCGGTGACGGGAATCGATCTCTCGAACCTTGCGCTGGTTGTCAGCGCGCTCTCGGTGGGGATCGGTTTCGGACTGCAAAATGTGGTGAATAACTTTATTTCCGGTTTGATACTTTTGGTCGAAAGACCCATTAAGGTTGGAGACTGGGTGCGCGTGGGCAGTGATGAGGGAATTGTGAAAAGAATACAGTTTCGCGCAACGGAGCTTGAAACCTGGCAACGTGCTTCGGTCATAATTCCGAATGCTGAGATTATTTCGACATCGGTCACGAATCTAACACATCGCGATCAATATGGCCGTGTGGAAGTCGGGGTTGGTGTGGCGTATGGTTCTGATGTGTCGAGAGTTCGAGAGATTTTATTGGATCTCGCCGGGAAGAATGAACAGGTAAGTCGACAGCCCGCGCCCATCGTCGTATTTCGTGATTTTGGTGCAAGCAGCTTGGATTTCGAGTTGCGGTGCTTCACCCCGAATGTGATGAGCCGATTGGGGGTCGCGAGTGATTTGAGATTCGAGATTGAGCGTCGGCTTCGAGAAGAAGGCATCGAAATACCCTTCCCGCAAAGAGTCATTCACCTCATGAACCCGCAAACAAGCGATCAGGAAAAAGAATCGTAAGGCTATTTGTACGTGTAGGGTTTGGGCTCGGGTTTTTGGCCAACCTTGTTTCTCATGACTCCCAGCGGCCCCATGTCAATTTCCACGATATCCCCTGGTTGAATCCACCGATCCATTTCCATGCCGCATCCTCCGGGGACGGTGCCTGATCCCATCAGATCTCCCGTGAGCAGGTTCTCGTCCCTGGCGGTGTAGGCGATGATTTGAGAGAAAGTCCAATACATCTCTCCGGGCGTGGTTTCCACCCACGTTTCTCCATTGACCCTCGCGGCCATGGGAATGTTTTTCGGATCGCCGACCTCATCGGGTGTGGCTATCCAGGGACCAAGACTCCAGCACCAGTCCTTGCTCTTGTATGGCCCGGTTCCCATTGCCATTTCTCCCCCTTGCGCGTCCCGGGCGCTCCAGTCGTTTAATATCGCATAACCAAAGATGTGCTCATGCGCATCTTCTTCTGAAATATCCCGCCCCGGCACGCCGATCACACAGCAGAATTCGAGTTCGAAATCCATTTTCTCGGTAAAGCTGGGCCAGGGCACTTCCTCCTCGGGCCCGGCCATGTGGGCGCAACTTGCCTTGAAAGCAAGGGGACGCTCGTACCAGATTTTGGGAATTTCAAGGTTCATCACCTCGAATGTTTTTTTGAGATGGCGTTCGAAACCGGCGAAACCGCGAATGAGCGGGGGTTGTTTGATGGGTGCGAGCAACCGGGCTTCGCTCGGCGCATAAATGATTTGCTCCCCGCGAGGACCGGTAGCGTCTTCATGTTCGAGTGCGTATTCGAGCGCTTCTTCAGAGGCTTCGATACCGCCTGTACCCGATGCCGCGATTGCCATCATGTCGGATGGAATGAGGGCGTCCGCCATGGCTTGGGGTCTTGAGGAGCCACGCTGTTTGAACTCCGCCGCCGCTGCGAAGTTGAGGTCGACGTATCGGAGGTTATCGCCTTCGGATACGACGGCGCCCAAACGCTCAAATGGGCCAACAGGTGTTCGCACTTCAAAGGTGCAAAATTTCATGGCTTCTCTCCGCATAGATAAATTGGATGGTGTCTATATCAATTTATTTCAAATCGACTTTGTCCCGCTCGTCTGTTTCCGGGAAAGGACCTTCCTTGATTTCGATGAGTTTTGAATCATCTTCCAAGAATTCAACTTCGTGCCCCTCGTACATCAATATGAGATCGTCACGATGCAAAATAGCATCGCCCAGATTTTCTCCTTCCTTGGTGAATACGCCGACTCGAACCTTCCCGCGTTGACACAAGAGAATCTGATGACGTGTGGTATTCATGGTCCTTTCTTCCACCACGTGATAGTGCGCTTTGGTGATAGCGCCTTTGGGCCTGTTCAGAACGATGATCTGCAGGGGCACGTCATCATCCGTCATATGGGCTTTTGTATTGCGTTCTGCCTCGATGTCTTGTCCGGCGTATGCGGTTCGGATGTGTTCTTTTGCTTCATCGGTATCCAAATAAGGAGGAAATTTGGCGTAATCGTTGAAATCTCCTTTGATGTGGATCGCAATGATCCGCCCATCAGAGGCTTTGTAGTATTCAACGCTTTTAGAATCGACTTCTAAAGACATAATTTTCCTCGGACGTGATTAAGTCGATGAAACAACATTTTCGGCACGAATCAGTAAAAACGATTTTCCAAGAATATCATAAATCCACTCTTGTGATCTTCATGTGAAAGTCAAGGGGAGGGGCGGAGCGAATGAGTGAACTGGTGGAGATGTAGTCCACCCCCGTCGCCGCGATGCTACGGATATCTGCATCGCCGATGCCTGAGGCCTCGAGCTCATAGGGTTTTTGTGTTTTTGAGGCGATGCCGACTTCCCGCGTTCGGGTAACAGCCTTTTGGAGTGTTTTGATGTCCATGTTATCGAGCAAAATCATGTGTACTCGCCCGTCTTCGAAGACTTTTTCTAGTTGGGCCAGATTCTGCACTTCAATTTGGGTTTCCGTCATATAGCGATTGCCGAATTGTCTGTCGATGGCGGCGGGGATGGAGCCGGCGGCAACTATGTCGTTGTCCTTTATCATCTCTCCATCGAAAAAACCGAGGCGATGATTTTGACCACCACCTGCACGAACCGCGTATTTTTCAAAATAGCGCAGGCCCGGCCGGTTTTTTCTGGTATCGATGATACCCTTGAGAGTTTCAGGGAAATCTCCGAAACGAACCAATGTATTTGCGGTGTGCGTGGCGATTTCCGAGATATGCGAAATAAGATTGAGTGCGGTACGCTCTGCTTTCAAGATGGTCTGGGTGTGCCCTGACACATTTGCTAATAGCTCGCCTTTGGAAATTCCAGCACCTTCATCTATTCGCCAGTTGACTTCGGGCGGGCTGCTTTTCCCGAGAGCCAAAAGGTTTTGGGTTTCCTCTAAAACGGGAAGGACAAATGGGGAACCAGCGAGAATGGCATTGCTTTTCGATCGCAACTCGGCCACGCACAATGGTTCTTTTTCCGCGTCATACTGAAGGGGAGCGCCCCCAAAATCCTCCAGAAGCCATTCGCGGATTTTAGAGCGGATATCCATATCGAGTTATAATTGGAGCTATACGATTTCAAGCATACGTTCGATGGGTATTCGCGCGCGCCGAGCCAGTTCCGGATCCACTGTAATTTCATGTTTCAGATCTCGCAGGCATTCATACAGGTTTTGCAGCGTATTTTGTTTCATATAGGCGCAAAGCGCTTCGCGGCTCGCGGGAATCAAGGTTTTGTCTGGAACTGCCTTGGACATTGGGTGGAGGTTTCCAACCTCGGTAGCCACGATGACTTCCGAGTGCGGGACCTCCTCTACCAACTTGATCATGCCCTGGGTGGATCGAAACTGGAGCATGTCCTCCGGCACGATGCCGTCGTTCACTTGACGCATGCAGGCGCTGGTGCAACCGCACTCGGGGTGAACCACGGTGATCGCCTCGGGGTGAAGTTGTTGCTGCTCCAGAACATGGTGCGGGCGAATCCTCTCATGTACGTGACACGCGCCCATCATAAGATGTAGGCGATCCAAAGAGTGGCCTTTGCTTTCCAGGAGCTTGGCTGCATAGAAGCCCAAAAATACATCAGGCAAAAAGAGTATGGGTTGTTCAGGCCTTGAGTTTTCGAGGATGTGGAGGGTGACTTTGCCCGCGTTGGCCGACGCACAGCAGTAATCGCTCTCGGCTTTTACTTCGAGATATGTGTTTACGTAACTGATGACGATTCCGTCTGGATGCTCTTGTTTCCAATCTCTAATTTTTTCGACGTCTGCATGAGCAGCTAAAGAGCAAAGGGCTTTGAGGCTGGGTGCCAGAACGGTTTGATGGGGTTTTTTAAGAGCGGCCAAAATCTGATTCATGAACAATACGGATGGTTCGACGAGATAATTCGCGTCCGAGGCGGCGCCTTGTTGGGCTAAAAACAATGAATCGCCGATGACGTCGGACACATCCTGAATATCTTTGGGCACGTAATTATGTGCCAGGATGAGAGCGTTTCTCTCTTTTTTGAGGCGGCAGACCTCTCCCTGCAGGAATTCCCTTTCCTCTTCTGTAATGTTCTCGGGGTGTGCATTTTCTGGGATTTCAGGAATATCGATGGAAGGTCCGAGGTCTGTTTGGTCCATCAAAGCGATGGCATCTTTTGCTGGAAGGATGTCACCGGCTTCTATATCTATAATCATTTCAAGCTCCATCTTTTGAATATCACGAACTTACGTTTGTTGTTTTTGGAAAGTCGTTGGTTGCCTGCTTGCGCAAAAAATCACAAGCAAAAGCAAAAAATGATGACTCCTCTCAAATCAACAATTTCTTTCCTGACGAATAAAGCCTGATGCGGGACATAAAATCTCCTGATCCTTTCACCTCATATTATTCCAGTCTTGTGGAGATAAGTAAAATGGAAATAGAGAAAAAGAGGGTTTTTCCTTGCCGACTGGTATTGTTTTTGTTAGGTTTCGTATCTGTGATTTCAGCTTTGGGTCATTGTAGATGCAAGGGAAGAGGTTCATCTTTCTGTGCAGTGGTTCGAATCGCGGGTCGCCGAGCGAGACGACTCGTTTTTTTATTTGTTTGAAGTAAAATTTGACACGCCTTTTTCATCGTATTTGTTTTTCTTGACAGGCTGGGGTTTTTGGGGAATCCATCATGAACCGTGGTGTGATTTGGTTGTTGGGCACGTTGCTTTTGTCAGGGCTTTTCATTTTCGCACTAAAAGGGATTTGTTCGAATACGTTGATTTTTCCAAGATTAACAGGATACTTTTGTCCTAAACCCCGGATGAAATTGATAACGGTTCCACAGAATCCTGCGTACGAAGGGGTGGAGAAGAAAAAAAATTGATTAATTGTCAAGGATTTTTCAGAAAGGTGAGGTTATGAGCGATTCAGATTCTCTCATCACAGATGCCGTCGTCAAATTTGTCTTGGAGACAGATTACGAAGACATTCCTGAAGATGTTCGAGTAATCATGCGCCGCTGTTTCGTGGATGGAATCGGTCTGATGGTTGCGGGTTCCACAGAAGAAAGTGGCCATATTATTCAAAGCTATCTCAGGGAAATTGGAGGAGAGCCCGAGGCGCGCGTCATAGGGACTGAAATGACGGTGCCGGCTCATCTTGCCGCTTTGGCCAATGGCATTGCGGGCCATGCGATGGATTATGACGATACGCAGTTGAGCAGCTATCCGGATCGTGTATATGGCTTGTTGACTCATCCCACGTGTCCGGTGTTGCCCGCTGCTCTGGCTCTTGCCGAGGCGCTGGGAGTTACGGGGCAGGAATTGCTCACCGCATTTGCGTTGGGCTTCGAAGTGGAATGTAAGGTAGCGGAAGCGATACGCCCCGATCATTACATAAAAGGATTTCATTCCACGGGAACAATCGGCGCCATTGGAGCAGCAACAGCGGCGGCGAAGTTGATGGGATTAGATGAGCACCAATTGCGCATGTGCTACGGGATCGCCTGCTCGGAAAGTGCCGGTCTACGTGCGAATTTTGGAACGATGACGAAGCCCTACCATTGCGGTCGAGCGGCGGAGAATGGCGTCGTGGCGGCGAGACTGGCGTCGGGTGGTTACACTTCGGACCCCACGATATTTGATGGACAGTGGGGATTTTTCCAGATCATGGGTGGCGGTAGCGATAGAGACTATATTATCGGGAAACTCGGCAACGCCTGGTCGGCGGTGGATCCGGGCGTGTCGATTAAACCTTATCCTTGCGGCTCCCTTGCCCACCCCGCTATGGATGCCGCCAGGGATCTGATTTTGGAAAACGACATCAAACCCGACCAGGTGAAAGAGTTGCGTTTCGGCACCACCTCGCGCGTACTGGAGCCTCTGCGCTACAAGGAACCACAGAACGAGCTGGAGGCGAAATTCTCTTTGCAATTCGGTTTCGGTATCTTGTTGCTGGAACGAGCCGCCGGCATCGCTCAATACAAAGACGAAGTCGTAAGGCGCCCCGATGTCATAGAGATGATGAAAAAGGTAAAACCCTTCATGGACGATGAAATCGAAGCCCAGGGTTACGCGCTCATTCGCGGTAAGGTAGTGATAGAGCTTGAAGATGGGACGGAATACGAGAAAATGTCTGAAATTTCTCGCGGCACTCCTCAGCGACCCATGGATCGTGAGGAGCTTTATGAGAAATTCACGGAATGCACCAGTTTGGTGTACGAGGGCGATCAGATCGCCTTGATTGAGGCGATGCTCTATAAAATCGATACGCTCGATAATATCCATGGTCTTATCGATCTTTTGGGCGAGAAAGTGGAAGTGTAGCAACTTTTCCCTCACCAGTTGCTTCGCTGTTGTCGAATAAGTTGACATAGAAGGGACAAGAAATTGGGTTTCCATCGCTGGGAAGACATTCCGCAAACACAAAATCTTCGCAAGGGAACCGTGAGACGGGCAGCCGTGTTGGATGGGTTGACGATGCAGCGCGGCGAAATAGCGCCCGATACATTGTTCGATGATAGTACGATTCATCACCACCCCGAAGATCAGTTTATCGTCATGCTTGAGGGTAAACTGAAAATGCACATCGATGGGATTGAGGAGTGGCTCGAACCCGGTGGTTTTGCCTCCATCCCGGGCGGTGTGTTCCATAGCGCAACGGGCGTGGGACCTGAAGGTGCGAAATACGTAGAAGTGTTGTCTTCGGGTCGCATCGATTACTTGCCCGGCTATCTGGGTAAGCCGAAAAACGAGTTCCTGCACGAGAAGAAAGAAGATTCATGATGACGGAAGAAGCCGAAAGAGTTTTTGTCGTTTGCTCTGATTTGATGTTCTCTGGCGGTATCCGCGAAGTGGGGATTTCGCAAGGGATTGTGTTGGAGTTCATTGATTCAGAGGAGAAATTTGACGAGGCGCTCGAAAGCTTTCGCGCCGTATTATTCATGTCGGATCTTCATCATCACAAACTAGGTGGGGAAGCAGCGGGCGAACTCGTAAAAAAACTAAAAACCAGTAAGAAAAACAAAGACGTTTACACCATCGCTTGGGGCAAGCATACCGAGCCGGAACTGCTCAAGTCGGCAATTCAAGCTGGCTTTGACAAGGTGGTGCCCCGTTCTTTGTTTGTGAAAGAAATGCCCGAATTTATCCAACAGGCGGCAAGTCGAATTCAAATGAGCGGATGAAGCCCCTTCGCAAAGACGGGAGGCTCAACCCCGAGTCATACGATGGTTCTCTCATCTATTGGTTGTGTGTGCCGACATCACAGCAAAACTATTTGCAAGCGATATTGGAAGGTTATGACGATTTAGGCTACTACCAGACTTTTCATGCGTCCATCGAGAAAAACGAGCATGGCGAACCCATGTCTCTTGCGCGGCTGACTTCATCCATAGATGCGGAAGCTGAGACCAAAGCGCTTCTCGAGGCATTCTCGGAAGAGATTAAACTCAAAATACTTGATTCAGCGCCTCCGCTCGACCCTTCAGAACAACCAAAAGCATAAAGGACATCCTAATAATGAGGTGTGCCCTCACGCGGCTACCCCTGGCGATTTTGTTGGTTTTCGGATTTTGGACCAATTCTCTTGCGCTTGAGCGCTTGAAGCTTGCGACTACGACGAGCACGGAGAATTCGGGTTTGCTCAAGCAGCTACATCCAATATTCGAGAGAAAAAATGGTGTTTTCGTGCATACCATATCCGTGGGCACCGGGAAGGCGTTGCGACTGGGGGAAAATGGCGATGTGGACGTTGTACTCGTGCATGCGAAAAAAGCGGAAGATTCGTTTATGGCGCGAGGCTACGGTGTTCACAGAAAAGCCGTCATGTATAACGATTTTGTGATCGTAGGCCCCACGTCGGACCCTGCCGGAGTGATAAAAACAGTCGACGTTTCTGAGGCGATGCTTCGAATAAAAAATAAAAAAAGCCTTTGGTTCAGCAGGGGAGATGATTCTGGAACACACAAAAAAGAATTGCAGCTTTGGAAAGATGCCGGTGTTAGCCTGTTTGGCTCTTGGTATCGGGCTTTGGGTCAGGGAATGGGTAGAACGCTGATGGCTGCGGACGAAAAAAGTGGATACACGCTTACAGACAGAGGTACGTACATCGCTCTAGTCGCCAAAGCAAAGATTTCCCTCAAGATTCAAGGGCCAAGGGGAAAACCCTTGCACAACCCTTACAGCGTGATCGCCGTCAATCCAAAGCGTTATCCCCATGTGAAGTTTGGCTTGGCGGTGAAATATATCGATTTTCTTACATCCGTTCAGGGACAAAGAATCATCCGAGATTTTCGACTCATGGGAAAACAGCTTTTTTATCCAAACGCGAAAAGAACACATTGATAAATTTCTTTAGAGGGTAAGCGTTTTGGAATATTTGCTTGATGGGTTTGCCGATGGATTGATACGGGTGCTTAGAGCAGATCCAGAAGTGATGCGCGCCGCATGGGTGACTATCAAGGTAGGTTTTTGGGCTACGATTCTGGCGTCTCTCATTGGCCTGCCTGTAGGTTTTCTGTTGGCGACGGCACGCTTTCATGGGCGCGGGTTCGCCATCACGGTGCTTCAAACATCACTTGGATTGCCAACCGTCGTCATCGGGTTACTCGTATATGGCTTTATCTCCAGACGAGGGCCTTTGGGGTTCGCCGACTTGTTGTTCACTCCCTCGGCTATCATTATCGGTTTGGTCGTGTTGGCGATTCCTCTCGTGGCGGTATTCTCCATGACGTCCGTCGCATCTGTTGATGACAGAGTACGGGAAACAGCCCTTACATTGGGTGCATCCAATGGCCTTGTGGCGTGGACCGTACTGCGCGAGGCCCGTTTTGGGATGGTGGCGGCGGTGTTGGCGGCGTTTGGCCGCGTATCCTCGGAAGTGGGTATCGCCATGATGCTTGGAGGGAACATCGAGGGATATACACGAACGCTGACTACAGCCATTGCGCTTGAAAGCATGAAAGGAGAATTCGGCTTCGGAATTGCCTTGGGCGTTGTGCTCTTGGCGATCATTTTTGTGACGAATTTTCTTTCCCGTTATATCCAAAGGTCCTGATATGGATGTGTTTTTTCTAGAAAACGTGAAATTTCGGTATGAGACCGATTTGGTTCTAGACATTGAAAGAATGACAGTCTCTACTGGCGAGGTGACTTTGCTCACCGGAGCAAATGGTTCCGGAAAAACAACGCTGCTGCGTATGATGGCGGGCCTGCTTATGCCTGAGGACGGCATCATCAACTACAAGGATGAGGCTATCATTTTCGGCAAGCCGGGCCTCAAGCACAGGAGGCAGGTTACCCTCCTCGCCCAAGAGCCATATCTTTTTCGGGGAAATGTTCTATTGAATGTCTCTTATGGTCCCCGCGCGCGCGGGATGAATATATCGCAGGCGAATAAAAAAGCTGAAGAAGCCATCCTTAAAACGCGATGCGAGGGCCTTATTCAACGAGATGCTGCTAAACTCTCCGGGGGAGAAAAGAAGCGCGTGGCGCTTGCCAGGGCGTTAGCGGCGGGAGCGGAAACCCTTCTTCTGGATGAGCCCATTTCTCATGTAGACGAAGAAAACAGTGAAGTAATTGTCGGAATAATTCAAGAATTGGCCGCCTCCGGAATCACCTTGGTCGTGAGCACTCACATACCAGAATGGACCAATTCTCTTTCAGTTAACAATGTGCGGCTCGCGTATGGAAGAGTAGTGTAATTCAGGGCAATTCGGTTTCATCGGCATGGTGGGAATCCCCGAACAGATCGGCCTCGATCAGGCCTCCGCACCAAGCGGGATAATGCCTGACATAATAATCTACCAACCCTGCCTCAAACACTTTTGGTTGAGTGTAATCTGTAATTTGTTTCTGGGAGCGGTGGCATGCGTGCGCTTTGAGTCTCGCATGTGGAAATCTTCTTCCATCGACAATGGTTGTGTAGTCATCTCGGTAAACGAGATCGGAGCGATTGTACAAGGCGCGCCTTTTCATAGGCGATATTCGGTGGTACAGGCGCTTGGGAGCAGCCCCTGGATTTTCCTTCACAAGTCGATAGAAAGCCTTTGTGACCCAGCCGCCGACGGTAATGTGGTCAGGGTGTCCGGTAACGCCGTCCTCTCCGTACGTCACGACCACTTCGGGAGAAAAGTTCCGGATGAATTCTTCGATGCGGGGTATAATTTCCGAATCATCAATGGATTTCAATCCGCCATCCGGGTAGTTCCAGAGCGTCATATCTTTCACGCCAAGCACATGGCAGGCGTCTTTCAGTTCCGCTTCCCGGACATCGCCTAACTCATCAGGTTTGCATACGCCGTTAGTCAGACCTGCTTCTCCACGTGTAAAGGTAAGGAGGCCCATTCGCACACCCTGGTTTGCGTAGAGCGTGATTGTGGCAGGGTTTCCAAAGGATTCATCATCCGGATGTGCGTAAACGTGGAGAATGGAACGCTGAGGAGTAGATTTATTCATAGCGAAGAAATAAGTTGGGGAGCCTCCCAAAAAACAAGGCTTGCATATTACCATTTCAAATCAATGGTTCAACAATTACGTCCTTCATTTTTCTTTTTGTGATTTGAATTGTGACGTTTCTGGTCGCAGCATTTTCTCTTTTTCCTGGGCGTCTTCATGAGCAAAATAACAGATTGCGCCCGCAACTCATGGAATAAAATATGATCGAGCGACAAAAAGGTTTTTTCAAGAAATCCGTCCTCTTGCCCTGTATCCATCTTTGGTTTATATGAAACTGATGCCCACGAGACCCTGAAATTTGTTATCATCAAACCAATATCGGGTTGATGCTGATCAATGATTCGTAAACCCTGTTCCATTACAAGGAGTCAGTATTGTGGAGTTAGCCATTTCAAGGGATACGTTGCTCAGGGCCCTGCAAACGATACAAGGTGTCGTCGAAAATAGAAGCAGCGCAATGCCAATATTACAAAACGTGCTTGTCGAGACCGAAGGCAATAAGAATATCCGTTTGTTGGGCACGAACCTTGATATCAGCATGCGGGGAATGTTCGAGGCTGAAGTAGAGAAAGCAGGGAAAGTCACGCTGAATGCAAGGAAATTGTTTGACATTGTTAGAGAACTTCCTGAGTCGGAGGTTCGTTTCACGGAAGAAGATGGACAGTGGATTGAAATGCGCTGTGAGCGCTCGAAATTCCGTTTTCCGGGCTTGCCGCCTGCAGAATTTCCCGCGCTTCCTGAGTCGAGAGAATCAGGCGCACATACAATTTCTGCTTCGGTTTTATCGGAAATGATTCGAAAGACGATGTTTGCGATATCCCAGGATGAGACGCGCTATACTTACAATGGCGTATTCATGGAAACCGAAGCTGACACCCTGCGTCTCGTCGCTACGGATGGCCATCGGTTGGCGATGATTGAGCGAGCGAGCGAAGGGTTGGTACTTGAAGAAGGAGTGATTGTCCATAAAAAAGCTTTAGGAGAACTGGTCAAGCTCTTGCAGGGCGTCGAGGGCGACGTATCCGTTTCTCTCACCCACGTTTCAAGCGGCCAGGGCTTGTCTCTTTCAGGGGAAGAAGCGCCCGCCTCCCTCACTCCAAACCACATCATTTTCCAAATGGAAAATATCGCGTTATCGGCCCGGCTGATAGATGGCGAATTTCCGAAATACAGGCAAGTAATTCCAGATAATAATGAGCATTCCATTTTGATGAACCGGGAAAGTTTAACGCAAGCGCTCAGGCGGGTTTCTCTTTTTACGAACGAAACGCGCATGGTTAAGTTTGAGTTCACCCCGGGCCAGTTGAAACTGACGACGAATGGCTCAGAAGCGGGAGAAGCCGAGGAAGTCATAGAATCGAACGCGCAGACTGACATCACGATTGGGTTTAATTCAAGGTATTGTCTGGATGCGCTCTCCATATTGGACGAAGAGCAAATCAGTATGGAGTTAAAGGATTCGCTGAGCCCTGGGGTACTCTCTCCCAAAGACTCGGATGGTTATACATATGTTGTAATGCCGATGCGTGTCTAAACAGCCATTCGGTTTGCCCAAAGGTTGAATTGATGCTGCAAGTATACCCCTGAAAGAAAAATTTGGGGATCATGATTTCTTAGGCGCCTCTTTGGTGGGGCGCCTGTGTTTTTTCTGTATCGGATTCAGCTAAATGAAATTCTATTTTTCAGAGAAGGCGAGTGAGAATTCAAGCCGTTATTATGGCTGGGTGATAGTGGGACTCACCTTTTTCACCATGGCTATCGGTGGTTCCATCGTCGGAACGTTTCCCGTTTTTTATGTAGCTTTTCTCAATGAATTTGGGTGGTCTCGGGCGGACACCGCCTTGGCGTTTTCTTTTTCCATGGCCACTTTTGCAATTTCCGCGGGCTTTATCGGGGCGATGGTGGATCGTTGGGGTCCGAGGGTGATCATTCCAACGGGAATCACGATTCTGGGTATCGGCCTTGCCTTGATGTCAAAGGTTTCCAGCTTGCCCACCTTGTATTTTTTCTACGGAGGCGTCGTAGCGTTAGGCGTTACAATGTTCGGGTTCATTCCCACGAGCACAATCGTTAGCCAATGGTTTACGCAACGCCGCTCTGTGGCGATGGGGATATCTTTATCTGGAAGGAGTTGTGGCGGTATCATCATGGTGCCGTTTTCCGCCTATCTGATCGCGACTTTTGGATGGCGCGCGGCGTATGTTTTGCTGGCGATTGGCATCTTCGTTTTATTGGTTCCCTTGAATGTGTTTTTGCATCCCAGCCGAGCTGCCATAACGGAAAGAAAAGCAGTGGACGACCTCGGATCGAGCTGGACCTTGAAAGAGGCCCTGTCTGATTCGGTTTTTTGGCTGTTGTTTCTGGCCGGGATCTTTAATGGCGTTGGCTTCAGCGTGGTCGGCGTTCATCAGGCCGCGCACATGGTTGATGTTGGAATGAGCACGATGAGAGCCGCCTCTCTGATAGGAGGTCTGGCCGTAGTCAGGGCCTTGGGAGGTATTTTAGGCGGATGGGTGGGGGATAGAATTGGACGCACCCAAACTTTTTATCTGCTCAGCCTGGTTGCCATGTCAGGTGTTTTTTTGTTGATGAATTTATCTGAGCATCGCTCCTGGATGGGATATGCTTATGTTTTGGTGTATGGGATCGGCGCCGGTGCCCGGGGCGCGATCTTCGTATCGATCAAGGCGGACATTTTCGCCGGCAAAAGTTTTGGCCGAATCCTGGGTTTCAGTCAAACGGGTGGAGGATTGGCCTCAGCTGTCGGGCCTTGGATTGCGGGATACTTTTTTGATTTATGGAAAAGCTATTACTGGGCGTTTATTCTCGTGCTGGCTGTTCAAGTGTTATCGCTGACTGCAGTGGCGGCGGCGTCCTCTCAAGCGAAGAGAAGAAAAAGCTGATTTTTATAGCGGTTTTCATGAAGCCGCTTTTTCTTTTTCGGCAATCATCGATTCAATGAAGGAAATCATACTCTCAGCCGATGTTTGCTCGATGTTCAATGTGCCGTGATAAAGAGTGGAATCGGCGAAATCTACATGAAAGAAATACTGGGAAAACAAACCCTGATCCCGGTCTGATCTCTTGATGGTTTCTTCAGCAGCCGTTCTCGTTACGCCTGATGATTCCATGAAGTGGCGGATGCGGGCTTCCAGGCTGCCAACGATTCGTAGATGAAGGGCATCGGGGCGATCCTTAAGGAGGACTTGTCCTCCCCATCCGCCGATAACGACATTGCCTTTATCCGCCGCTTCGTTCATGCATTCAGACAAAACGCCTCGCAAGCTGTCTCGCCTCACGCCG
>JAPOYD010000018.1 GCA_026706735.1 Nitrospinota bacterium
ATTGTCGGCGGTGAAAGCGGGCCTAATGCCCGGCCAATGAAGCCGGAGTGGGTTATTGAAATAAGAGACATTTGCAAGCTGAAGGGGACTCCATTCTTCTTCAAGCAGTGGGGCGGTCTCACGCCGAAATCGGGTGGGCGCTTGCTTGAAGGGATCGAGCACAATGCGACGCCCATATCTCTGAAAACGAGGCAAAGTCATGCAATTCAAGTGGCATCCTGACGAACCTCCACCCATACTTGAAGAACATAGCAAAGCGAAGCTAGATGTCTTGCGCTATTACCTTAGCGCCTATTTCGACCGATTAAATGTCATATTTTCACGCGATGAATTCAAACTTGATCTTGTTGACGGATTCTCAGGTGGCGGAATATTCAGAGACAGTGACAACCTTGTGTCAGGTACGCCGTTAATCATGCTTGAAGAGTCGATAAAGGCAAATGACCGATGGAATGAGAAGCGTACTAAACCATTGCATTTTGATTGCAAATACTACTTCGTCGATAAAGATGCCGCGCACACTGATTACCTCAAAAAAGTTCTGGCTGAACGTGGGCACAAAGTTGATAACGAAAAGATCCTCATCCACAACAACCGATTTGAAAATATTGCTGACGATATTATCGCTGAGATTCACCGTCGACAGCCTATGGCTGGTCGTTCTATTTTCCTCCTCGACCAAACTGGCTTCTCGCAGGTTGAACTAGCTCTTGTTGAGCGAATCTTCCGGAAATTACGCAATGCGGAAGTGATTCTAACTTTTGCCACTGATTCCCTTGTCAACTTTCTTGTGGACAGACCAGAAATTGTTAAAGCAGTTTCCCCTTTAGATATGACAGCAGATAATGTGCGCGAATGGGCCCATCTAAAAAACGGTGATGGTGGCCGAGCACTTATTCAAAGAGCGCTTCGACCAAAGATCCGCTTAGCGACAGGCGCTACCTTTGATACACCATTCTTTATCCGCCCTATAGGATCTCGCCGCGCCCTTTGGTTTCTTCATTTATCGAGACATCCAATTGCGCGGGATGTGATGATTCAATGCCACTGGGAAGTTTCGAACAAATTCGAACACTATGGCCGTGGCGACTTCGGTATGTTGGGATGGGAGGCTTTAGAATCTAAAACATTTCCGCTGTTCCATTTTACAGGGATGGACGCAAAGCAAATGAGGGAAGGACTTCTGGAGTCAATGCCTGAGCAACTGTTCATATTAGCCTCTGAACAACCTGTTACCATAGACGCGATACGTCATAGACTTGCTAACGAAACTGCAGCTCGATTCTTGGATCTAGATCAAGTAATTCTCACTCTCGCTCGAGAAAGGGAATTTGAAATTCTAGGTCCGGACGGCAAAGTGCGTTCGCAGAAACTGAAACACCTTAGATCTACTGACCGGATCGCAATATCCAAGCAGATGAGACTATTCACAGGTCCTCTATATATCCCTTAAAACGGTTCTCCCCCTACCCCACCACCTCCCGACACGCCGCCTCGATATGCGCCTGCCCGATCTGGAGGGCGTCGCAGACCTCGTGCGGGAGGCCGCTCTAGCCGAACTGGTCGGTGCCGAGGCACCTCTGGCCGGAGGACAGCCGCTCACGCCGCTACTGCAGCGCGCAGCCTTTGCGCTCCCGGCGCAGGCAGCCGAGGTTGCGATGGAACACCCCCGCCTGCGCCCGCGCGAAGCCGGCCGGGCCGGAGCCGTCCTCCCGGCTGTTCCGGTACCGCGCCCAGTCGCCCTCGTTCCCCTCGCGCCAGTAACCGTCGAGGATCTGCGCGGGCAGGGGCTTGAGTTCGGGCAGGGTGTTGTAGCGGGCCCCGGGCGGGCCGTCGCGGCCGGGCAGCCGGCGGCGCTCGCCCAGGAAGCCGTGGAACGAGTAGAAGGCGTCGGAGCCGGGGAGGAAGGCGAGCTCGTAGTCGACGGTGCGCTCCGGGTCGGTAATGTCGTCCGCCGACATCATCGGGCGCTCGCCGAAACCCATCATGAAGGCCCTGGCGTCATGGTCCATAAACCGCACCGCACGGCGCACCGTCCGCCCCGGAACGTGGGGGTAAAGCTCGTTCGAGCGGATGGCCACGTCGACCTCGAAGCGCCCGTCGGGCCCGGGCTCCACCGACTCGCCGACCAGATAGGTGCGCAGGTAGTTGTGCTGCTGCAGTGTCAGGGCGACGGGACGCCCGTCCGCGGCCAGGACCACGAACGCGGCGGTGTAGTGGTCGAGCTGGTGCCAGTCGTCGAGGTCCGCCACCAGCCTGAGCGGGATGGCCGCGGCCAGGGACAACCCCGCCGGCAGGCCGCTCACCCGGAACACCAGGTGGTAGATGAGGATGGTGAATTCCCCGCCCGGCCGGTCCGCCTCCTCCGGCCCCCACAGGCCGGTGCGCTCCACCGTGACGTAGACGACGGGCCGGGGCGCGACTCCGCCCGGCACGTGCGTGAACTCGGCGCGGGCGTCGTCGCGGTAGCGGTTCAGGTCGCCGGCGGTGGGGCCGTCGATGCGAACGCCCTCGCCCGTTATCAGGTAACCGTGGGCGATGTAGTCGCGGTAGAAGTCGATGGGACCTTCGTGGCCGGCGGGCAGGTGGAAGCGCGGCGCGTGGCGGCGGGCCAGGGCCCGATCGGCCGGGCCGGCGGCGTCGGCCGGAGGGTTGGCCGCGAAATACTCGGCGAAGCCGGGGCGCTGCGAGAAGTTGCCGTCGGCGGCGGCAGGGCCGGCCCACGCAAAGAGCAGCGCAAGCCCCGCGAGAGGGCCGATCATGCAGGCGTAACGCATCACATCACCGCGGAATCCGGGGAAGGTCCGGGCCACCAGGGCGTCCCCTGCCGCGAACGCTACGGTGAGCAGGCGGCGCACCCGGGAGTCCAAGCGATAGCGGCCCGGCGTCCTCAGGCAGTTTCCCCAGTTCTCGTTCATCCGCATCCCTCCTTCGCGTTTCGCATCGCCTGCATCCAGAACGGGAATAAAGCAAGAACCGCTCGTTTGCAAGGGTTTATGATATCCGGTTTCCTTTTTCGCAGCGCGCCTCACCCGGCACGGAACGCCGCAGGGCCGCGCACTGCACCCGAAAGAGGCGGAGCCTGGCCGGGAGGGGGTGCCGGGCAACCGGTCGAACGTATGAACCTGCAAATACCGAGGCGGGTCTGATGCCATGCTGCAAGGCACAGGCAATCCTGAAAACGTCGAAACCGAACATCCGATGCGCTATAATGGACGCATGATGCCATGTCTTCAGAAGGCCATTGCCAGGTGATATCCCTTGCGTCCGATGGCGGAGCGGATGAAGACGAGGAGCGGAGCGATGCAGGAACCTTTCGATGCCGGGCCTCCCCTGCTTGATGACCTTCACCTGCATGAAGGGATGGCGCTTATCGCCCTGCGCGAGGGCGCACCGGCGCGGAGCTGTTTCGCTCTGGGGGGCGCCGTCCTCGCGGCGCTGTGCCTGTGCGGCAGACTCCGAATCGTCCCCGGCTGGAAAGGGCTGATCGAGGTCGTGGACCGGATGCCGACGGGGGAGGCGGTGCTCGACTATTGCCTGGGGGAAGTCGTCCGTTCGAGACGCCGCCGCCGGGCCATGCATTGGGTGGTTTGGTTCGGTACGAATCACGAGTACGACATGATAGCCGCCGGCCTTTGCCGTCGCGGCATTTTGCGCCCCGATGACGTGCGCTCGTGGCTGTTCTTCACGCGCCGGGTCTACAGGATCGTCGATCCCGAACCCCGGCGCCGCCTCCTCGAACGCCTCGACGAGTGCGTATTCGGGGATGCCGCGCCGCCTGATACCGAAACGGGCGTCCTCGTGGCGCTGGCCGACGCAGGCGAGCTTCTGAAAGTTCATTTTCCCGAGAAACGGCTCAGGGACCGCCGGCGGCATCTCGGGGAAATCGCGGCGGGACACGTCGTGAGCGATACCGTTTCGCGAGCCGTCGAGAAGGCGCGGCAGGCGGCGGGTTCAGGTACAGCCGCCCTGACGAGTTCCGGATATTCCGGAGGATAACGGACAGCCGCCGGGAGGCCGGCGCCACGATTCGGGCTGACGTATACCCTGTCGCGATTGCGGCACAATTCACCGGAACGCCGCAGGGCGGACGGGAGGCGAATACCCGGTCAGGATCGCTTCCGCTAAACGCCGACGCGAAACCAGTTTCACGGACTCGAACGATATTCATTTTCAAAGGCCGAAACTCTCCTGAGAGAGGAGCCGACGATGTTTCACAACCGGATGAAACCGGCGGTATTGGTGGCGTTGTTCGCCATGCTCGCACCCTCTCCCCCTGCCGCCGCCGCGGATTGCAGTCTCTGGAACACACGGGAGTTCTTCGATCAAGCCACACCCTCGGACGTGAGCGAATGTCTCAAGCTCGGGGCGGACCCCAATGCGCGCTCGAAACGGGGCGGCGAAACGCCCTTGCACATCGGGGCGAGCGAAGGCCTCATCGAGGTGGTCCGGGCGCTGCTCAGGGCCGGTGCGAACGCGAACGCAAGGGAGAGGGACGATTGGACACCCCTTCACTACGCGGCGCTCAGGGGTTATACGGAGATCGTGAAGAACCTCATCGCCGCGGGCGCCGGGGTGGAAGCGAAGGAAAAAGATGGATGGACGCCCATCCACTTTGCGTCGATGGAGGGACATGCCGGGAGCGTGGAGACGCTGCTTGGCGCGGGTGCGGATGTGAACGCGAAGACCGATTTCGGGTCGACGCCCCTTCACGTCGCGGCGTACGGCGGCCACGCGGAAGCGGTGAACGTGCTGCTCGCCGCGGGCGCCGGGGTGAATGCCCGGGAATGGGATGGAGATACGCCGCTTCATTCCGCGGCGATCGGCTGTGACGCAGGCGTGATGAAAGCCCTGCTCGAAGCGGGCGCCGGACTCGACGCGACAGACGGATCCGGAGGCATTCCCCTCCACGCCGCGGCGGGCAGCGGATGTCCTGAAACGGTGAAATTTCTGCTCGAAGCCGGCGCGAGGATGAACGCGAAAGACGAGAGTGGCGCAACTCCCCTCGATGCGGCCCGCTACTGGATGAAAAGGACCAGGAAGAGCACCGAACCTTATGGGGAGACGATCCGGGTGCTGAAGGCGCACGGGGGCCGCCCGGGACGGGAGCGGTGAACGTCAGCGCATGGATCTCCCGTTGCCGGGAGCCTGTTTCCCGCCGCCACGTGTGGCGACGTCAATCCGTATTCGCCGGGGGGGCGCAAAGGCAGGCTGCGTGAGTCGAAAAGATCATTCGCCCCAGCATGCAAGTCTCCCGTCCAAAGCGCGGGCCGTCATTCACGCGCGCCGCGGGCTTCAAGCGTCTTGATCACCCCCTGAACCGCCTTCTCGTCCTTACCGGGCGCATTCTGGCGGAGCCGGGCATGCGCGAGAGGCGTCCTGCCGCGCTCATCCTTCGCGTTCACGTCGGCCCCGGCGTCCAACAGAACGGCGATCATCTCCGGGCCGCCCCGACGAGCCGCAACGTGCAGGGCCGTCCGGCCTCTGCGGTCCCGCGCATCCGGGTCGGCTCCCGCCTCAAGCAAGGCCCTGACGGCTTTCGTCAGCCCGGGGTCTTCGCGCTCCAGGCGGCGCGTTCTCGCGAGCGCCGCAAGCAGGGGCGTGTCGCCCCTCCCGTCGCGCGCCGACAGGTCGGCCCCGGCCGCAAGCAGGGCCGCGAGCACGTGAGGGCTTTCTGAATCCGGACTCCGGTTGAGAGGGTTCTGCTCGACAGTCGCCAGATGCAGGGGCGTTGCGCCGTTTTCGTCGCGGGCGGCGATATCCGCGCCCGCGTCCAGCAACACCTTCGCGACGGCGGGTTCCGCGTTCGTCAAGGCCGCCTTGTGCAGGGTGGTGGCGCCGCTATAGTCTCGAGCGTTCGGGTCCGCGCCGGCCTCGATCAGGGCAGCGGCGACCGCCGGGTTTTCGTTCGAGTACACCGCCCCATGCAGGGCGAAGCTCAGGCGTTTCCGCATATCGGCCGGCGGGTCGGCCGCCATCACAGAAAGAAGCACCCGCACCACTTCGGGATTCGCCGCACTGGACGCCGCCATGTGGAGAGGCTCCGGCACGACGCTTCGCACCCCGGGTATGAGCCGCGCGCCCCCATCCAGGAGCGCCGCGACCACTTCCGGCGGGGCGCCGTACGTCACGGCGGAGTGCAGTACGGTCCACCCCAACCTGTGGGCGTTCGCGTCCGCACCGGCCGCGAGGCAGCGTTTCACGTCCCCGACCCTCGCAACCCTGAAGAACGCCGGGCCCGAGCTGTCCCAATCGGCGCATGAAGCCCCTTGCGCCGCATTCGCCGGGGAGGCCCACAAGCAGGCGATAAGAGCTACCAAGATCAATCGGCGGAGCATGGGATATCCTCCGTTTTCAAGGAACGGGAAATCACACCAGGTTGTACACCCCGCAAAACGCCGGCAGGTCATCGCGCCGGGGGGTGAATATCCGGAGGTCCTGGGAGCCGTCTCAGAGCGCCTCGAGCCGTCCGGGCGTTCAGAAGACACCCTCCCGGGTTTCGGCGAGCACCATATCCACCACGGAGCGCATCGCCTCTTCGCGGCTGTCGCCATCCAGGCGGCAAAGACGGAAATGATCGGCTTGCCGGTCCGCGCTGCTGCCCTCCCGGATGATGGTGAGCACGTGGCGCATTTCATCCTCACACGCCAGCGCCCGGGCGTCGGGGGTGAGTTTCTCGATCAGCTCCTTTGCGTAGTCCTCGATGTCCACCCGCCCTCCAAGGTCCATGTCGCCGAGAAAGGCCAGCACGCCGAATCGCTGGGCGAGCCAGCGGTTCTCGGCGATAATCTCCGTGGGCGGCTCGGGCGGCAGGCGGCCCTCGCCGTCGAGGCGCGCCAGCCACCGGATCAGGGAGGCGTAGAGGGCGATGATGCTCGCGGCGTCCTCGAGGCGCGGGCAGGTATCGCAGATGCGAAGCTCCACCGTCGGGTGAGCGTGGGAGGGGCGAATGTCCCACCACACCTCGCTGCCGTCCTGGATGACCTCGATGCGCCGGTAGTCTTCCACGATGCGGTCGTACTCCGCCCGGGTGCGCAACGGACCGGGAATGCTGGTGCGCGGAAGCACGCCGAGAAGGTTCAGCCGCCAGGACTTCAGGCCGGTCTCGCCCCCGCCGTAGAACGGCGAGGACGTCGACAGCGCGTGGAAAAGGGGAAGGTGCCTCCGGAGCGCCGTCATGACCCGGATGCGCGATTCCGGGTCGCCGAAGCCGGCGTGGACGTGCATGGCGGTCAGGCAGATCCGGCGGAAGCTCTCCTGGTAGGTGGCCGCGAACCGCTCGTAGCGCTCCTTCGGCGTGACCAGCTGCGTTCGCCATTGCGCGAAAGGATGCGTGGAGGCGGCCATCACGGCTGCGCCGTGCTCCTCGGCCGCCTCGATAACGACCCGCCGGATCTCGCGCAGCGCCTCGCACGCTTCGGCCACCGAGCCGCAGACGCGCGTGTTGGTTTCGAGCTGGGCGCGAAGGAATTCGGGCACCACCTTGTGAGGGCCGCGCCTGCTCTCGCAAGCCGCGAGGATGCCCGGGTCGGGTTCAGCCAGAAGGTCGCGGGTGTCGGGGTCGACGAGAAACAGCTCCTCCTCCACCCCGAGGGTAATCTCCGGAACTTCCCGGTGCGCGGAACCACTCACTGTTCGCTACCTCCATTCGGTGCGCAATGCCGCCTTTCGATGATTCCGGATATAGAACCGCGTGCCGCAGCAACCTGGAGACTCATGTTACCTTCCAGGGCAGCGCTTGTCATGCCGTGGCGCATCGTTGCCGGGCCAGGGCCCGATCGGCCGGGCCGGCGGCGCCAGCCGGAGGGTTGACCTCGAAATATTCGGCGAACCCAGGGTACTGCGAGAAGTTGCCGGCGGCGACGGCAGAGCCGGCACACGCGAAGAGCAGCACAAGCCCCGCGAGGCAGGCGATCATGCAGGCGTAACGCATCACATCACCGCGGAATGCGTGTGAACCCTGGTTTTCGGCCTTCCTGTGCGCGTTTCCAATCCTCCCTACCCCAACACCTCCCTGCACGCCGCCTCGATATGCGCCTGTCCGATCTGGAGGGCGTCGTAGACCTCGTGCGGGAGGCCGCTCTGGCCGAACTGGTCGGTGCCCAGGCACCGCTGGTCGGCGCCCAGCGCGCCGCCGAGGAAAGAGAGCGCCAGCGAGTGGCCGTCCAGTACCGAGACGACCGGGTTGTCGCGGTGCTCATCGCCCACCATCATCTCGAGGCGCGAGGGGCGGCCCGCTTTTTTCGCTTTTTTGTGCTCGGCATATATCCTGTCCGCGCTCGTGAGGACGTAGACGTTCACGTATACGCCCACTCCTTCCAGCGCGCGGGCGGCGGCGAGTGCTTCGGGCGTCATCACCCCGCTCACGAACAGGTTCACCGCGTTCACGCCCGCGCGGTAGCCGGGCGCTTCTTTCGAAGAGTGAAGCAGGTAGCCGCCGCCTAAAACATTTTGCCGCAATAGTTCGCGCTTCATGGAGTCTTGTAGCCAGTCTTTCGGCAATAGGTTTTGATCCACCTGCTTCGTGCTCAGCCTGAGATAGAAGGCCGGGCAATCGCCATTCCCGAGAACGCGGCCGATGGCTGACAAGAGCAGCCACTCGACTTCGACGGCGAAGGTCGGCTCATAGGCTTCGAGACCCGGCATCTCAAGCGAAATGGCGGGCGTCAGGATGCTCTGGTGCGCGCCGCCTTCCGGCGAGAGGCTCGTGCCGCTCGGCGTCGCCACCACGATGAAGCGCCCGCCGTTATAGACCGCGTAGCGGAGCGCGTCGAGACAGCGGCTGATGAAGGTGTCGTACACCGTCCCGATGGGGCATACGCGCACCCCGCAAAGCTCCTTCGAGACCCCGAAGGCGGCGAGCAGGAGCATCAGGTTGTTCTCGGAAATCCCCAGCTCGATGTGCTGGCCCGCAGGCGACTCCTCCCACTTGAGGAGACGTTGCACCTGCTGTAAGGCGAAGAAATCCGCCTTGCCCTCGGGGTGGTACACCCCGCGCCGGTTGATCCAGCCGCCCAGGTTCGTGCTCACCGCCACGTCCGGCGAGGTGGTGACGATGTGCCGCGCGAGGGCGTCCTCACGCGCAAGGTTCGTCATGATGGCGCCGAACGCCTCCTGCGTGGAAGTGGTGGAGGCGAAGTTCACCCCCACTTCCTGGGGTACGGGAGCGGGGGTTATCTCTTCTCTTTCGAGGGTGGCTCTCGCGTCGTAGCGCGCCACCGCGCGCTCGACCGCGCGGGCCTCCGCGCTTTCATCCGAAAGACGCGCCAGTTCCTCACCCTCGCCCAGGCCCGCGGAATCGCGGAGTTCGGCGATTTGCGCCTCGGTCAGAAGCTGGGAGTGGTTCATCGGGTCGCCCGCGATGGGAAGCCCCCAGCCCTTGATGGTGTAGGCGAGTACCATCACGGGCTTATCATTAACGCCGTCCGCCTCCTCAAGGGCTTCGAGGATGCACTCGATGTCGTGGCCGCCCAGGTCGGACAGGAGCGTGGGCAGCTCCTCGTCCGGGTAGCGGTCCAGCAACCCCGCCAGACCCTTGTAATCGCCCGCCTCACCGCGCGTGAGTCCCTCTCTTATCTCGCGCCCGCTTCTCCCGATGAGCATCTGGTATTCGCCGTTCGACATGTCGTCGATGCGCCGCCTCAGCGACGCGCCGTTTTTTTGCGCGAACGCGGCCTGCAGCCGCTTTCCGTACTTGAGCTCCACCACGTGCCAGCCGTGCAGGCGGAACTGATCGCGAATCTGCTGCGCCTTGCCGTCGGGCACGACGCGGTCGAGGCTCTGGCGGTTCAGGTCCACCACCCAGATGACGTTGCCCAGGTGCGCGACGTATTCCTCGGCCAGCGCCTCCCAGATGTTGCCCTCGTCGAGTTCGGCGTCCCCCACCAGGGAGATGAAGCGCTGCCGCGGGCCTTCGCCGAAATGATCGTCGATGTAGGACTGCATGAGCGCGGCGAACGAGGCGGCGACCGAGGGCAGACCGAGCGAGCCGGTGGAGAAATCGACGGGGTATTCATCCTTCGAGCGGCTCGGATACGCCTGCAGGCCGCCGAAGGCGCGCAGGTCCCGCAGGCGCTCCATCGGCAAATCGCCCCGCAAGGCGTGGGCCGCATGAAGCACGGGCGAGGCGTGGGGCTTGATGGCCAGCCTGTCACCCGTCTTGAGCCAGCGGAAGAACATGGCCGTCATCAGGCTCACGATGGAGGAGGAACTCGCCTGGTGGCCGCCTATCTTGATGCTCTCAGAGCCTGCGCGCAGGTTGTTCGCGTAATGAACGCTGTAGGTGGAAAGCCACAGGAGCCGCTTTTCAATAAGCCGCAGAATGTCGGCCTCGTCCTGCTCGATGGCGTTCGTCTCTGGCGGAGGGTTCACGCCCGTCCCTCCCTCGGGAGCGCGGGGCCTGCGATTACTCGCGCACCCCGGTGTGAAGCTCGGCGATGCCGCCCGTCATCGGGCGATGGCTCACCTCGCGAAAGCCCGCATCGCGCATCATCGCCGAGAGCTGCTCGGCTTCGGGAAATTCATATACCGTGCTTGGAAGGTAATTATACGCGCTTCGGTGCGCGGAGACGACCCTCCCCACGACGGGGAGGAGCACCCGGAAGTAAAAGGCGTACAAGAGCCCGAACAGGCCCTGGGGATGGCCGAACTCCAGCACGACGAGTCTGCCGCCCTCTTTCAGCACGCGCCCCATCTCGGCCAGACCGGCTTCCCTGTCCTCGAAATTGCGCAGGCCGAACGCGATGATCACGCCGTCGAACGCGCCGTCCTTAAAGGGCAAACTCAGACCGTCTCCCTGGATGAGAGAAAGGGGAACGTCCCGCGCCGTCGCCTTCGCCTTACCGCGCGCGAGCATGGGATACGCGAAATCAACGCCGACGATGCGCGCGCCGCGTCCGGCTTGGGTGTGCATTTCCAGAGCCACGTCCGCCGTGCCCGTCGCCACGTCGAGAAAAGAGGCCTCTTTCCCTTGGAAATCGCGCAGGAGGCTCGCCACCGCGCGCTTGCGCCAGAGGCGGTCCACGCCGAAGCTTAAAGTTCTGTTCAGGAGGTCGTAGGTGGGCGCGATGTCCGAGAACATCGCCTGGACTTGCTTTTTCTCGATGCGGGTCGGCACGCGCGCGCTCAGCCCGCGCGGATGAGCACGTCGGCGATCGCGCCCGATGCGATGACCACGGACACCCAGGCGTTGAGATTAAAGAACGATACGTCCACGCGGCTCAGGTCGTCGGGCCGCACGATCCAGTGTTCCCAGAACAGAAGGCATCCCGCCGCCGCCAGCGCCAGCCAGTACAGCGCTCCCAGGCCGAACGCATAGCCCGCCGCGTAGAAACAGGCCATCGTCCCCAGATGGGCGAGTGCAGAGACGATGAGCGCGCCCTTGACGCCCAGAAGGCGCGGCAGGGAGTGGATATTTTCCTTATGATCGAAATCCACGTCCAGACAGGCGTATATGAGGTCGAAGCCGCCCACCCAGAGGGTGACGCCACAGAAGAGCAGAACGGGCACGAAGCCCAGATCGCCGCGCACGGCCACCCACGCGCCCGCGGGTGCTGCGCCCAGGACGAAGCCCAGGAACAGGTGCGTCCAGGAGGTGAAGCGCTTGGAATAGCTGTAGAAGACGATGCAGGCGGCCACGGCGAAGGAAAGCGCGAACGCGAGCGGATTCAGCATCCAGGCCGAGAGGATGAAGAGCGCCAGAAAGCCCGCCAGCATCATGAGGATGGATTTTGAATGCAGCAGCGCCTGGAACTCGGCGCGGTCTTTCGTCCTCGGGTTCTTGGGGTCGATGCCCCTGTCGGCGAAGCGGTTGAGCGACATGGCGAAATTGCGCGCGCCCACCGCCGCCATCACCATCCAGAACAACACCCAGGCGGAGGGAATCCCGCCGGCCGCCATCACGCCGCCCATGAGCACGAAGGGAAGGCCGAAGATGGTATGCTCGAACTTCACCATGCGCAGGAACTGCCGGAAACTTCTCGCCATCGACGCCTCAGCCGCCAAGGCCGTACTCCTCCCATCGCCTCGTGACGCGCTCCTTGATCTCGTCCGTCATCACGATCTCGGGCGGCCATTCGCGCTCGAAACCCTCCGACGCCCACTTCCGGGTGCCGTCCACGCCCACCTTGCTGCCCACGTGGAGGCGCGGCGCCGCGTGTTCGAGCGCGTCCACGGGGCCGTCGACGAACACCATGTCACGCCTCGGGTCGATGCTGCCGAGCACCTTCCAGGAGACCTCGCTGATGTCGTGCACGTTCACGTCCTCATCCACGATCACGATGACCTTCGCGAGCGCCATCTGCCCCATCCCCCACAGGGCGTACATGACCTTCCGCGCGTGGTAGGGATAGGCCTTGCGTATCGAGACGATCACCATGTTGTGGAACACGCCCTCGGCCGGCATGTGCACGTCCACGATTTCAGGCAACTGCATCTTCATCAGGGGCAGGAAGATGCGCCCCGTCGCCCCGCCGAGCCAGTAGTCCTCCATCGGCGGGCGGCCCACGATGGTGGTGGGGTAGATGGCTTGGCGCTTCCTCGTGATGGCCGTGACGTGGAAGACGGGGTAGTCGTCCGCCAGCGAGTACCAGCCCGTGTGATCGCCGAAGGGCCCTTCTTCGCGCAACTCGCCGGGGTTCAGGTAGCCTTCCACCACGATGTCCGAATCCGCGGGCACCTCCACGTCCACCGTCTTGCACTTGACCAGCTCGGCGCTCTTTCGCCTCAGGAATCCCGCGAGGTTCAACTCGTCTATCGCGGGCGGAAGCGGCGCGCTCGCCGCGTAGACGTAGACGGGGTCGCCCCCCAGGGCGATCGCCATCTCCATGCGCGCGCCCATCCTGGTGCTGTCCTGAAAGTTCTGCGCCCCGTCGTGGTGTAAGTGCATGTGCATGCCGGCGGTTTTCTCGTCGAAGAACTGCACGCGGTAGAGGCCCACGTTCCGCCTGCCCGTCCGGGGGTTTCGCGAGTAGATGTGTCCGAAGGTGATGTAGCGTCCCGCGTCCTCGGGCCAGCACTTGATGGCGGGAATCGAGAAGAGGTTCGGGTTTTCGGTCTCCACGATCTCCTGGCAAGGCGCCGCGCTCACCGACTTGGGCGAGAAGGACGCGAGCCGCGCGAGCTTGGGCAGCATCTTCACCTTCTCGATGATGCCTTCGGGCGGCTTGATCTCCAGAAGCTCCGCCACCTCGTCCGCCACGGCGTCCATGCTGTCGACGCCGAGCGCCATCTTCATGCGCAAGTCCGAGGCGTAGGCGTTGATGAGGACGGGAACGTCGTATTCATGCCCGTCCGGGGCGACGGGCTTTTCGAACAACAGGGCGGGGCCGCCGCTCTTCACCGAGCGGTCGGCGATCTCGGTGATCTCGAGTTCGATATCCACCGGAACCTTGACGCGGCGCAACTCGCCCGCGCGCTCCAGGGAATCGACGAATTCTTTGAGGGAGGCGTACGCCATGTTTCCGGAAAAACTACTCGATGACCTTGGGGACGCGGAAATGGCCCTTTGCGAAATCGGGCGCCATCTTCGCCATGTTCTCGATGGGGGGGTCGGTGACCGCATCCTCGCGGAACACGTTCGTGATGTCGAGAACGTGCGAGGTGGGCGCCACGCCCTCGGTGTCCACCTCGTTCAGCTTGGCGATGTGCTCGAGAATGGCGCCGAGCTGTTCGGTGAATTTCTCGACCTCGTCTTCACCCAGGTTCAGCCGCGCCAGCCTGGACACGTGGATCACGTCTTCTCGTGAAATCGGCATCACTCCCCCCTTTGCGCCCTTATACCGCCCGGTTCTCGCCCCCGTCAACGCCCTCATCCGCAGGCGAGAGCGGCGCGTACTTCAAAACCAGCTTCCTGGGTCCCGCCTTTTCGAACTCCACGCTCACCGTCGTCCGGTCACCCGTCCCTTCGCGCTTGCGGATGACGCCGACCCCGAATTTCCTGTGCCGAACGCGCGCGCCGGGCGCAAAGGGGCCGAGCGCGGCTGTGGGTACGGCGGGCGCATCCTGTGTTTTTGGGCGGCGGAAGGTCTTCGCCTCGGATAAAATCTCCTCATAGCGCGAGTCGGTGGGATCACGCCGGCTCACGAACCCGCGCGGGGCGCGCCTTTGCGTCTGCGCATGATCGCCCACGCGCCTGATGAGTTCAGACCCCAATCCATCGAGAAAGCGGCTCGGTCGCGTCGCCCAGCTTTCCTTCGCCCCATCGGGCCGCCGCTCCTTCGCCCAGGAGAGGCACAAGAACTTCTTCGCCCGCGTGACGCCCACGTAGAGGAGCCTTCTCTCTTCATCCATCGCCGCCGGCTCGTCCCGCGAGCGGCTGTGCGGAACCAGCCCCTCCTGAACGCCGACGACGCCCACGGCGGCGAACTCAAGGCCCTTCGCCGCATGCAGCGTCATCAAGGAGAGCGCCCCGCTCTCTTCTGACAGCTCATCCGCCTCGCCCATGAGCGCCAGCTCCTCCAGGAACAGGGTCTTGGCCTCATCCGATTCGGGCGATACGCCCTCCTCTTTGCTCACTCGCTCCTCGAACGCGCGGGCCGCCTCGGCGAACTCATCAGCACCCTCCATCGCGCGAGCGGCGGCGCGGCGGCGCTCGGGTGACGCGCTTCTTTGCGCAGCGCCTTCCAGCCAGGCCCGGTATCCCGTACGCTCGAGAATCTCTTCGATCAGGTCCGCGGGTCCCGCTTTCAACGAGGCGAGCGCCTTGAGCGTATCCAGAAGAAGCCTGAGATTTTCCGCTGCATTCCCCCGGATGCGTCCCTTTGCCAGGGCGGCCTCCGCATCGGCCGTCGTGACGCCCGGCGCGCCTTCGCCCGCTATGGCCTTCAGGCGCTCGGGCCCCAGCCCCCGGGGCGGGCGGTTCACGACCCGCGAGAAGGCCGCGCCGTCATCGGCCCGTAATAGCAGCCGCAAGTAGGCGGCCAGGTCCTGTACTTCTATGCGGTCGAAAAACCGATGGCCTTTCACCACCTGGTAGGGAATCCCCCGCCTCCGGGCCGCCTCCTCCAGCGGGCGCGATTGCGTGTTGATCCGGTAGAAGACGGCCGCCTCTCCCCAAGGAATCTCACCGCCCGCCCCCGCCTCGATCAGGCGCTTGATGACGGCATCCGCCTCCTCTTCCGCGTTCGCCGCCGCCAGATAGCAGACGGCCTCTCCGGCGGGCTTGCGCGTGAAAAGGCGCTTCTCGAAGCGCGCCCCGGCCCCGCCCATGATGCGCGAGGCGAGGTTCAGTATCGCGCCGCTCGATCGGTAGTTCTCCTCGAGGCGGAACACCCTGGCGCCTGCGAACCTGCGCTCGAAATCGAGGATGTTCTCCACCCGCGCGCCCCGCCAGCCGTAGATGCCCTGATCGTCATCCCCCACGGCGAACACCCGCCCGTGAACGCGCGATAACACGGCCACGAGTTCGTCCTGCACGGGGTTGGTGTCCTGATACTCATCGACGAGTATTTCCTCGAAGCGAGTTTGGTATTTCTTGAGAACGTCGGGGCGCCGCCGGAACATTTGCAGGGGACGCGCCAGCAGGTCGTCGAAATCCACCGCGCCCGCCTCGCGCAGGGCGCGCTCATAAGCGGGCGTGATCTTCAGGGCAGTAGCGTCGATGCTGAAGGGAGCGGGCTCCGCATCCTCCGCCTCCGCCGGCGAGGTCTTGCGGCGGCCTATCTGCTCCAGAACCGCCCGGGGCGCGTAGCGATCCTCGCTGATGCGCGCCGCCGCCATGCAGCGCTTGACCAGCGTGAGGCACTCCCCGCGCGAGAAGATCGTGAAGTTGGGAGACAGGCCCGCCGCCTCGGCTTCGGCTCTCAGAATCCTTGCGCAGACGGCGTGAAAGGTGCCCACCCAGATGCCGCGGACGCCCGTGCCCAGCGATGCGAAGAGGCGCTCCCTCATCTCGCCCGCCGCCTTGTTCGTGAACGTGATGGCGAGAATCCGGTTCGGAGCGAGCCCCTCGTCGAGCAGGCGCAGGATGCGGTGGACGATCACCCGCGTCTTGCCCGAACCCGCACCCGCCAGCACGAGATTCGCACCCGGCGGCGCCAGCACCGCCTCTTTCTGCTGGGGGTTCAGGTTTTCCAGATAGTCCACGGATATGTTTTTCGGATCAGAACGGGCGATGGCCCACGTTCGGTTTGGGGCCCCGGATGAGCGTTCGCTCGGGATAGACCCCTTTGGAGACGGTGACGCTCGGCGCGATCCACGAGCCGGGACCCAGCAGGACGCCCGGAGAGGTCACGGCATTGCAGCCGATCTCGACGTCATCGCCGATCACGGCGCCGAATTTCGTGAGGCCGGTGTCGATCCATTCTCCTTCCGCGCGCAAGACGATGTTTTTCACCACACCCGTTTTCTTCTCTTCTTCCGTCCTGAGTTCGAGGTTCGCCAGCTTGACGCCGGCGCCCAGGTTGGAATCCGCGCCCAGAATGCTGTCTCCCACGTAGGCGAAATGCCCCGCGTGCGCGCCGTTCAAAAAGGCGCTGTTCTTGACTTCCGTCGCATGGCCCACGATGGCGTCCGGCCCGATGAGGCAGCCGCCCCGCAGATACGCCCCGTGCCTCACTTCCGCGTCTGAGCAAAGCACCGTCGGCCCCTTGATGACGACGCCGGGCTCCACCCGCACACCCGCCTCGATGAGCAGGCCGACCGATGCGATTTTCAGGCTCTCTTTGGAAACGAGCAGTCCCTCGCTCACCACGAGGCCCTCTTCCACCCGAAGTGCTGCGGCCTCGCCCAAAGGCGCATCCGCCTCGTCCACCAGATTCCGGACGAAATCCTCCAGACGGCCGACCGCCTCCCAGGCTTTGCACCCCTCCTCGAACAAATCCCGGTGCGGGAATTCGCCGAGCTTGCGGAAATAGGTTTCCGGCGTCGTCACACTCATCTTTTCTGCTCCAGATACCACGCACCGAGCGGCGTGATGCTCAAAATACCCGCCTCCTCCCGCACGAGGCCGCCGCGAACAACCTCTTTTCTGATGCCGGCCGCTTGAATCGGCGCACCGAAGCGAGTCCCGGCATCTGAATCCAGATGCGCATCGGCCGCCTGGGCGTCCATCTCACGCTCACGCAAGGCTTCGAGCAAGCAGGTCTCCGCCCGCGCACCGGGAGCGTCTTCATCCTTCATGCGCCTCAATATCTCGCGCAGCACCTCATCTCCTGCGGCGCAGAGCATTTCCTCCCACGCACCGGGGCCTCTCATCACCACGCCCGTCCTGCTCTCGGTCCCTGAGTTCCTCACATAAACCGCGCCCAGCGGCCCGCCCGCCTCGTCCTCCAGAGCGAGATACATGACGCCCGCGTCGTCTTCCAAAGGCGCAAAGCGCGGGGTGGCCACTCCCGAGAAGGCACTCTTGGCGTACTCCATGAGCTTGGCTCCGATGGCCTCCCACGCCTCCACACCCGGCGCAAAGCGGTTCCGCTCCACGTGGTAGGCATAATAAGACCTCTTGAACCCGCGGGGAAACGGCTCTCCGACAGCCGCATACGCTTCTTCGGGTTCCGCGTCTTCAAAAAGGCTCCGCAGCGCAGCACTCGTGTTGAGAAAACTCTTGAGACCGTCTCCCGCCGCGATTCTTCGCCCCTCGCCCACCGCGTTCACGAGCAGGCCCGGCGCAATCGTGTGTCCTGATTCCTCGCCCCCCAGGACGAAGCGATCCCCAAGTCTGCGCGCCTCGTTCAAGATCCACTTATCCCCCACGGGGGTGAAGACGACGCGCAGCCCCGCCTCGTTCAGGGCCGCCGCCGCGCCCGAATCGCTCTCAATCGTAATGGCGGCCACACCCCCATGTGGCAATTCCTCCTCGCGCTTCAGGAAACGGGCCTGCAACACGAGCGCGTCGTCGCCGTCCAGGACGTGAAGCGCGTCTTGATGCGGATTGTAGACCAGGGTGTAGCCCCTGTCGCCGTCGGCGTCCAGGACGCAGGCCGCCGCCAGGCCGTCGCCTCGTTTCAGTTCTTCACGCCGCGCGCGGCCCGCCTCAAAAAGCGCCCGCGCGCCCGCGTGGCCGTCGATGAAACCGGCGTCCGCACCCTCGACGATGCGCCTGCCTTCGAGCGCGACCACGCCGCCGTTCTCGTTCACGCGGCCCTCACCCAGGGCATTCACCTCACGCACGCTCAAAGGATGAAATTCCTCCAGAACCCCTGCAGCCACGCCGCTCCACGCCCCCGCCGCCGGGTCCACGACCAGGCTCCACCGGGCGAGGTCGCCCTCGCGCAGCCAGCAGTTGGGAAGCCGGGTGACGTAATCCACGTAAAACGCGCGCGCCTCCGCCGCTGCTTCCACGCCGTGTCCGCTCTCGGGCGTCTGCTCCACCGCGCTCCACTCGCTCGCCCAGACGCGGGCGCTGAGCGCCGCATCCTCATCCGGCAGGGGCTTCGTCGAATCGGGGGAGAGCAGGATTTTCACGCCGTTCTGATCCGCAGGATTGTGAGAGGCAGTGAGGATCACAGCGCCCGCCCCGCCCACGCCCGCCAGGTAGGCCGCCGCCACAGGCGCGGGCATCACCCCGAGCGATAGCAAGTGCGCCCCCGCGCGCAGGAGACCGTTCACGCAGGCGGCGGTTAATTCTCCGCCCACGTCCCGGGGGTCCCAGGCCAGCACCACCGCCGTGGGGGAAATGAGATTCTCGGAGGCTCTCTCTAGAAGCCAGGCACCGGCCTCGAAGACGTAGTGTTCGACGAAGCGGGGCGTCAGGACGCCGTTCTCCACGAAGGCCGCACGTGGGTCGACCCCCGCCGCCTGTGGATGATCCTCATCGGCGGCGAGGCCGCGAACCCCGTCCGTTCCCTGAAACTTCGCGTTCGGCATCGGGGGAGAGCGCGCCCTTAGGCGACGGTGACGGACTTCGCCAGGGCGCGCGGCCTGTCGACGTCGCGCTTGAGCGCCACCGCGAGGAAGTAGGCGAGCAACTGGCCCGAGACCAGGTGCAGGAAGGGCGCGAGCAGGGGAGAGACCCTGGGAAGCACGATCTCCTCGCTGAACAGCCCCTCCACCACCTCGTCTCCCTCGAAGCGGTACCCCAGGACGAAACCGCCGCGCGCGCGGACTTCCTCCGCGCTGCTCCTGGTGAGCGCGTGAAGCTCGGCTTCATCGGGCGTGGGCATCAGGACGATGGTGTGCATGTTCTCGTCGATGAGGGAGATGGTGCCGTGCTTGAGGAATCCCGCGCTCATTCCCTCCGCGTGGAGGTAGGTGACTTCCTTCATCTTGAGCGCGCATTCGAGCGCCGCGGGGTAATAGATGCCCCGGCCCAGGTAGAGCCAGTTCTTCATGTGCTGATGCGTCTGGGCCGCCGTGTGGAAATAGCCCGAGCGTTCGTTGAGCGTATCGAGCACGAGGTCGGACAGGAAGGCGACTTCCTCTCTCAGCGTCGCGACCTCCGCCTCGCTCAAGCGCCCAGCGAGGAGACCCAGTTCCATCGAGGCGAGTAGCAATATGACCGCTTGGCTCAGGGCCGTCTTGGTGCTGATGACGCATTTTTCGGGTCCCGCGCCCTGCAGAATCGGGACGTCCACCGAGCGGACCAGGGTGGAGCCCATCATGTTCACGATGCCCGCCGTCCTGGCTCCTTTCGTTTTCGCATGGCGCAGAGCGCTCAGGGTGTCGTAGGTCTCCCCCGACTGGCTGATGGCGCAAAAGCCGTCCTCGGGCCCGATTTCCGCGATGTGGGCGAACTCGTCCGTACTGACGACGGGCAGGTACCTCCCCCCCAGGCGGCTGAAGAAATACTGCCCCATCGACGCGATGTAATAGGTCGTTCCCACGCCGCCCAGGAAGCATTGGCGCGATTCGTGGATCATCCCGGCCAGCGCCTGGATATCCTCCCTGGGTATCTGGAGGGCGGCCTGGACGGTGGTGGGCTGATCGTAAATCTCCTTGAGCATGAAATGGGGATAACCGCCCCGGCGGGCCTTCTCCGCGTCCCACTCGATTTCGGTGACTTCCTTGTCGACGCGCTCTCTCGTGAGCAGACTCCGGACCGCATAGCTCTCCGGCGTGATGAGCGCGTATTCGCCGTCTTCCATGATGATCGCCCGGCGGGTGTACTCGAAGAACGCGCTGAAATCGGAACCCACGTAGTTCGCGTCGTCCCCGAGGCCGATGATGAGGGGCGATTCACGCTTCACGCAGAAAATCCGGCCCGGCGCGTCGACCGAGATGACAGCCAGGGCGAAGGTGCCCTCGAGTTCGTCGATCGCCTCGACGAAGCCCTCCTCCACGTCCTGTCCGTTTCGCGCGATTTTCTGCGCCACCAGGTGCGCGATGACCTCCGAATCCGTCTCGGATCGGAACGCGGCGCCATCGCGCGCGAGCCTCTGTTTAAGTTCCTTGTAGTTCGAGATGATGCCGTTGTGGACTACGGCCAGGCGGCTCTCGTTGTCCGCGTGGGGGTGCGCGTTCGCCTGCGTCACCCCGCCGTGCGTCGCCCAGCGCGTATGCGCGATGCCCACCAGCCCCTTCATGTCGGTGAAGCGCTCAAGGGAATTCACCGTCTCCACGGTGCCCACGTTCTTTCGGATGTCAATCACGCCGTTTCGCTGAACCGCCATGCCGCAGGAGTCGTAGCCCCGGTATTCCAGGGCGGCGATGGAGCGCAGGAGTTTTTGCGAGACGTTCGCGCTCGCCGCCATGCCCGCGATGCCGCACATGCTAGTTCTCTCCCCGCGGATAGGTGTAGTGATGCGGGATGACCTCGCCGGGCGGTACGACGGTTCCCGATGCCAGCGTATTCGAGGCGCCGACCAGCGCCCCGTCGCCCAGGAAGGAGCCCACCTTGTCGAGGCCCGAATCGACCTTTCCCTCCGGCATGCGCACCACGATTTCGGACTGGTCGAGATTCTGGATCAGCGTCAACGTACCCGAACCCACCACGGCGTCCTCGCCGACCACGCTGTCACCCACGAAGGAGAGACGCCCCACGCGAACGCCGTTGAACAGGATGCAGTTCTTGAGTTCCACGCCGAAGCCGATGGTCGCGTTCGCGCCGATGGCCGTATAGGGGCGCACCAGAACGCCGTTGCCCAGAAACGTGTTCTCCCCGATGAAGCACGGGCCGAAAATGGAAGCGCCCGATTCGATCACCACGTTTTTCTCGATCACCACGGGTCCGCGAAACTGCACCGCGCCCCTGAGCCGCACGCTGCCGTCCACGCGGGCCTCGCTCCAGGTATCCATGACCATCCGGTTGCCCTGGAGCAGGTCCCAGGGGTGCTGGGCGTCCAGCCAGGGTTCCTCCCAGATCGAGGAGCGCAGCCCCTCACCCGCGCACAATTCGTTGAGCGCCTCGTCCATCTCGAAGCTCTCCAGTAAGTCGAACAGCCGGTAGGGCATGACGAACACGCCGGCCAGAACGTAATTGCCCACCTCCCGTTCCACGGGTTTTTCCACCAGGCGCTCTATCTGCATGTCCTTGCCGAGATAGACCGTGCCGTAGTTCTGGGCGTGGGGCGTATGGCAAATCGCCGCCACGGGCTGATGAAAGGAGCCGAACGCCTGCACGACCTGTCGGTACATGTTCTCGGACGCCAGCACGTCCGCATACACCAGCAGAAACGACTCATCCTCCTGAAAGTGCCCTTTCGCGAGACTGATGGCGTCGCGGATGCCCGTGGGCTCGTCCTGGCGAATGTACTGAATCGTCATCCCGTAGCGAGAACCCTGGCCGAATTCGTTGATGATCCTGTCGGCGCGGTGACCGACGACGACGACGAGGTCGCTCACGCCGGCGGCGCGTATTTTCTTGAGCGCCGAATGCAGAAGCATCTCGCCCGCCATCGGCAGCATCGCCTTCGGCCGGGTATTCGTGAACGGATACAAACCGGCCCCGCGGCCGGCCGCCAGAATCAATGCTCTCACGAGATACCTTCCTGAAATTCGCTCAAAATGGCCCCGAAACGGGCGTTTTCTTTCGTTTTTTCTATCTTGCGCGGGAAATTATAGCAAATCGGGCGGCTTTGCGCGCATCAGCCCTCGGATTTACGCTCCTCGTGGATTTCCTGCGCCCGGCGCAAATCCGCCTGCGTGTTCACGCCCAGCCCCTCTTCGGGCGTCACCAGATCAAGACCCAGGATAACGCGGCCCTCGGCGCGCGCGATGGGGAAAACATCGGGCAGATAGAACTCCCCCTGGTTGTTCTCGGCCCTGATCCTCGGCAGGGCGGCCCGCAGAAAAGCGATTTCGAAGGCATAGGCGCCCGTGTTGATTTCGGTAATCGTCTTCTGGGCATCCGTCGCATCCGCTTCCTCCACCACGCCGACGAGTTCCGCCCCCTCGCGCACCACGCGGCCATACCCGTGCGGTTTCCCCGCGAAGGCCGTGAGCATGGTGGCCGCCGCATGCGCCTCACCATGAAGGCGCGCCAACCGCCTCAGGGTGACGGTTCGTATCAGGGGCGCATCGCCGCACAGGAGATATAGATGTTTCGCCCCGGGGGACAGGGCGGACAAGCCCACCTCGGCGGCATGGCCGGTGCCGAGTTGTTCTTCCTGAAAGGCGAAGACGATATCCCCGTCATCGCCCGAAAACGCCCGTTGAACGTCTCGGGCCTGATGACCCACGACGATGACGATGGGCCGGGCGCCAGATTCTCTCGCCGTGGTCACGACGTGGCGGATCATGGGTTCCCCGCCGACCGGATGCAGCACTTTCGCCAGAGCGGTTCCCATGCGCTTGCCCTGGCCGGCTGCAAGGATGACGGCGGCGAACCCATCGCCTCCTGGCGCCAAAAAATTTATCTCCGGCGGGAAGGAAAAGACCTGGTGAGTCCGAATTCCTGGAGTTTTCTGCTCAGCGTGTTGCGGCTCACCCCCAAAATCTGCGCCACCTGCGTCCGATTTCCGCCTGCTTCACGGAGCACCAGCTCGATCAGGGGCTTTTCGACGCTGCGGATGGTGTGCTCATAGAAGTCGCTGCCCTGCCCGTCGCCCAGGGCGGCGATCACCGAGGAGAGCCTCTCCCTGAAAAAGCTCTCCATGTCGCCGCGCGCCTGGCGCCGGGGAGTTGTGCCCAAATCATCGAGTGAAATCGAGTTGCCCTCGCTGATCAGGAATGCGCGGCACACGGCCATCTCGAGTTCGGATTCATTTCCCCACCATTCCTGCGCGGAGAACCAATCCATCGCCGCAGGCGTAATCCGTCTCCTCGGCTGTCCGACGCGGCTCGTGAATTCATCCAGAATCCCCTGGGCCACGAGCGAAATATCCTTTTTCCTCTCGCGCAGCGGGGGAATCTTGACGAAACATGTCGTCTCCTCGGGGTAGAGGCGCTTGAGTATCTTGTCCTGAATCAGCCTTTCGGGATCGTGCGTGCAGCCGAATATCACGCGGAACTCCTGCGAGAGGCTTTTTTTCCGCAAAACCCTGGCCAACGCCTTCTGGTGATCCCTGCCCATGAGCTGGGCGTCTTCGATGAAGAGCGTACCTCCCTTTTCGAGGACGTCTCCCTCGGCTCCGCGCCTGTCCGCCATGCGCTTGAGGGCGCTTTCGAGCGTCGAGACGCGCCTCATCCTCGGCCCCCAATGCAGAAACGGGTGCCGCGTCCCCGGATGCAGGGCATGCAGCGCGCGGGCGACGATCATGAAATTCAGCCCTTTCTCCCCCTCCAGGACAACCGTCCCGTACTTGGCCCCTGCCCGTTGAATCGAACGCCTGAGCCTCTCTGCCGCCGCGCTCGTTCCCTCGAACCGCCATCCGCCTTGCTCTTCGCGCGCATCGGTGCGAAGCCACCTGATTTCCCGGCGAAGATAACCCTCCTCGCTCAGCACCCGGGAGAACTGGAACACTTCCTCGGGATGCACTTCGTCGACGAAAACGGTCCTCGCGCCCGATCGGATGCTCGAGGGCGTGATGCCCTTGTCCTCGGGGCGCAAAATCGCTGCGACCGGCTTGCCCGTTTCCCTGATTCTCCGTATCGCAGCCATGTCCTCGCGCCCGGTGGCTCCATACAGGACGAAATCGCACCAGTTCATGCGCGAGCGCGCCCGCGAAGGGGTCTCGAAATGAAGCGCCTTCATTCCGATGTCCCGCAAGCCGGCGAGCATGTTCTCCCTGCCCGGCGTGAGGCCGCCTACGAAGAGCGCCTTGGCGCGAGTCGCGTCCTTGTCGATCAAATTCACCGTCACATGCCCTCAAAACATCCGAAACACAGGCCCGGTATCCGAAAGACCGGAAAAAACTACCTTGTCGCCGATCGACGGCTCACTTTCATCATCATCCGCCAGGCGGGCGAGAATTCGCCCCCCCTCTTCCAGTTCAACCAACGCGAGCAGATAAGGCGTCGGCATCCCCCGGGCTCCCATGTGAACCGATGAGAAGCTGTAGACGATTCCCCGCCCCGACGCCGGTCGCTCCTCCAACCCGCCGCCGCAATGCCCGCATCGCTGCGAGTTTTCCAGGTAAATTCGCCCGCATCCGGCGCAAACAAACGTCTCCATGAGCAATCAACCATCCTTCTGCACGCTCAGCAGGTCGACCCCAGGATGTGCACGGCGCACGTGGCCCCGGAACCTCCGAGATTGTGGGCCAACCCCACCCCGGCGCCCGGAACCTGGCGCGCGCCCGCTTCTCCGCGCAACTGAAGCGTGAGTTCATGAATTTGCGCCACGCCCGTCGCCCCCACCGGGTGGCCTTTCGATTTCAGGCCGCCGCTGGTGTTGACCGGCATCGCGCCGCCGAGCTTCGTCATCCCCTCGACCGCGCCGCGGCCCCCCTCGCCTTTGGCGAAAAACCCCAAATCCTCGAGCGCGATGATCTCGGCCATCGTGAAACAATCGTGAATCTCGGCCAGGTCGACGTCCTCGCGGCTCAGCCCCGCCTGGGAGAAGGCCTCCTCCCCCGCCTTTTGCGTGGCGTAAAATGAGGTGATGTCGCGCTTGTCGGAAAGCGCGGGTGAATCCGAAGCCTGCGCCGATGCCAGAACCTCGACCGGTTTCCCGTGATGCGCCGAAGCCGTTTCAGACGGGCACAGCACGACGGCCGCAGCTCCGTCGCTGATCAGCGAGCAATCAAAAAGCCCGAGCGGCTCGGCTACGGGCTTGGCGTCCAGCACCTGGGGAAGCGTCACGTCTTTTTGCATGTGCGCGTTCGGGTTGAGCCTGCCGTGGGCGTGGTTTTTCACCGCCACGTGGGCGATCTCCTCGCGCGTCGTCCCGTGCTCGTGCATGTGGCGCCGGGAGATGAGGCCGAAAAGAGCGGGAAACGTGGAGCCGACGCTCGCCTCCACCGCCACGTCCCCGGCGGCGGCGAGGATGGAGGCCGTCTCGTCCGTCTCGGCGGAAGTCATCTTCTCCACCCCCGCGATGAGGGCGAAATCCACCTGGCCCGAAGCCACGGCCAGCACCCCCTGGCGCAGGGCCAGCCCTCCCGAGGCGCAAGCGCCCTCGAGACGGGTGCAGGGTACTGCGCCCAGCCCCGCCGCATGGGCGACCATGGGCGCTACGTGGTTTTGCCCGACGAAGGCATGGCCGGCGAAATTCCCCAGGAAAAACGCTTCGATTCGCTCGGGCGCGAGGCCGGCGTCCTCGAGCGCGTTCTTACAGGCGATGGCGCCCAGGGCGACCAGGCTCTCGGATCGCACCCCAAAGGGCGTAATGCCCGCTCCGATGATCGATACGCCGCGCACTTGTCACCTCCTCTTTGTATTCATACGCGCGATTCGCGCAAATCCACGAACCTTTTCGCCTTGAACGTCGTTCTTTCGAAAGAGCCCGCGGGCAAAACTTCCACCTCGGGCGTCACCAGGAGTTCCGCCCCGAGTTTGTCGCGCAATTTATCGCTCAGGCCTGAATTTACTTCCCCCTCGGCGGCCTCGGCCACGACGACGCAACGGTCCCGCCCCGTCGATTCATCCGGATGCAATTCCACGCGGAACTCGTTGCTGAGGCCCGAGAAACTGCGCACCACTTCTTCCACCTGGATGGGGTAGAACTTCGCCCCCTTGTAGATGACGAGATCGTCATGGCGTCCGAGAATGCCCCCCGGCGAGCGCAGGTGCGTTCTGCCGCAAGGGCTGGGAGAGGTGTCGAGGCGCGCGAAATCATTCGTCCAGTAGCGCAGCATGGGCGTGGCCTCGCGCGTGAGGTGCGTGATGACGAGAATGCCCACCTCCCCTTCGGGCGTCGGCTTTTTCGTCTCGGGGTCGACCACCTCTATGATGTGATGGTCCTCCGCCCAGATGAGGCCGGATTTCGCCACCGATTCACTCGCGAAGGTTGGCCCGATCTCGCCCAGACCGTAATAATCATAGGCGTCGACGCCGAGGGCGGCCTCGATTCGGGAGCGCGTGGAGGGGTTCTGCGCACCCGCCTCCCCGCCGAAAGAGCCGATTTTCAGGGGGATATCACCTGGGCCCACGCCGCTTTCGGTGAGTTTCTCGCCGATGTACAAGCCATAGCTGGGCGTACTCAGGAGCACCGTCGAGCCGATGGTGGTGAGATAGAGAATCTGGCGCTCCGTCATGGCGGCGCCGATGGGTATCACGAAACAGCCGATCTTCTGGGTGGCGTAGTGCACGCTCATCCCGGCCACCCACAAGCCGTAGCTGAACGCGTTCTGTACGATGTCGCCCGGCCGCACACCGAAACTCCACATCGTGCGCGCCGTGAAATCCGCGATGTTCTCGACGTCCTGCTTGCTCCAGATCGTGCTCACAGGAACGCCGGTCGTGCCCGTGGAGGGGTGGAGTTCTCCCCACGCCGAAGGCTCGGCGACGGTGTATCGCCCGAAGGGGGGATGCGCCTGCTGCTCGTCTCTGAGTTGTTGCTTGGTGACGAAAGGAATTTTCCGCAAGTCGTCCAACGCCCGGATCGAATCGGGCCCCACGCCCGCCGCGTCCAGGCGTTCACGATAGAATTCGGATTCCCGATAGCAGCGGCGGACCTGCCACTTGAGGCGTTCGAGTTGTAGGGAGGCGAGTTCATCGCGCGTCATGCGTTCGATGCGCTGATCCCAAAAATCGCCGTTTCCCACCATGGTCGCGGAACCTTCTAGTAGAGGGAAAAGCGAACAAACCCGTCCCGCACCCCACAACCAATATTCAATTCGCTGTCGAAAATCCCGGAAAGAGACGATAGAAAAAATAGCACACCGAAAGGTGGCGCGCAAGAAACCGTTTTTCAAAACAACTTCGTTTTGCCGCTCTTCCGAGCGCAGCGGAGAAAACTAAAGGGTGATGGTGGTTCCCGCCGCCTGCGGGTCATCGAGCGCGGCGGTGAGCGCCTCCATCACGCGGGCCGAGGGGGCGCGGCCTTCTAAATTCAGCATGAACCCATCCATCAGCTCCCGCCTCATCCAACTCGCGAACACCGCCGCCTCGTCCAGATCTTCCGGTGCAGCCCTTACGCCCTCGACGCTCTCGTCCAGGAATATCTCGTTTATCTTTTCTTCCAGGGCGCGAAGGGGCGGCGCGCCTCTCTCGAAGGATACTTCATGAGCGAGGAGTCCGTCCTTGATGAAATAACAATATCTCTCCTCGCGCGTCTGCCCGGGTTCGACGATGATGAGTCTTCTCCTCTCGACGGACGGCCCCGAAAGGCCGTACGTCCTCACCAGGTGATGAAGACGGGCGATATGGCGCCTCAGCCTGCCCGGCGATGGGCCCTCCTCTCCCCAGGCCTTCTGCAGAAGGGTAAATACGCTCTCATCCTCTTTCGGAAGACGGCCCTCCAGGATATCTCTCAACACCTCGAAGAGTTCCGGATATTCCGCATCCAGCAAGCGGGGCGGTCTTTTACCGCCCGGGCATGCGCCGCGCTTCCTGGCGTCGCGGTGTCCCTCCGCCGCCTCATGGGGGAGCGGAAAAGCGGCTCGAATGGCATCCAGCAAATCGGCAAGCTGCGCTTTTTTCCGAAACGGGCCATAGTAGCGGGCGCCGTCGCGAGCGAGGCGGGAGACGAAGGAGACCCCCGGCCGGGCGTCATTGGCGGAGAGCCTCAAGAAACCCCCGCCCGCTACGGCGAGGTTCCCGTTCATGAGGCTTGATTTTCGCATCGCCCGGAAAGCCTCGACGTTCATGGCCAGTTCGCTTCGCAGGCTCGTCGCCTCCACATGGCGCACGCTCTTGAGCCTGAGGGCGAAACGGCCGGCGGAGCGATTCCTGGGATAGAACATATCCCGCACCGCCCGCTGTATGTCGTTGGCCTTGCCCGCGAATACGAGTTTCTCGTCCTTGTCGTACAGGCGATAAACGCCTCGGTCGCGGGGCAGAGATTCGATTTTCGCCGGGTCGAACCGGATTCCCTCCGCCATCGGTGGCGAAACTCCCTCGTCTGGTCGTTGATACTCGAGCAGGGATTCCAGGCTGTCCAGCCCCAGAAGCCGGCACATTTGCGCAAAACGGATGAAGATCTGCGCCGTTGTCTGCGCATCGCCCAAAGCGCGGTGTCTTCCCTTCCCCGAATCGGAAAGCCCCATGGACGCGCTCAACTCTCCGAGGTTGAAGCGTTTTTGTCCCGGCAGAAGCTGATTCGCCAGTTCAAACGTGCAAAGAACCTGAGGCGAAAAATCACGCTCCAGGAACTCCCGGGCGTAATACTGCAGAAAATGGAGGTCGAAATTCGCGCAATGGGCGACGAACACGCACCCATCGATGAAATCCAGAAATCCGGGCAGCACCTCCATCAGCCCGGGCTTGTCCGCCACCATGGCGTCGGTGATGCCCGTCAGACGAACGACGTTCCACGGAATCTCCCGGCCCGGGTTGACCAGAACGTCGAGAGAATCCACCACTTCCCCGGCGCAAACCTTGACCGCGGCCAATTCCGTAATCCGGTGCTGGGGGGGACGCCCCCCGGTGGTCTCGATGTCGACGACGGCGAAGGTGGTTTCGGGAAGATAAGGCCGGGAGAGCAGGTGGGCGGCATCTTCCGCGCTCATGAAGCCGTTCACTTCGTCAGCGGCGCTTTTTTCAAGAAGGGGGCCTAGGATAACGAGCGCCGCCGAATCGTCTATCTCTTTGAGATTCAAGGCCTTGCGGACATAATCAAACGCGGGGGATTCTTGAATCGCCACACTTTTCTCTCGCATCGTTTCCTGAGCCATGAGCCTGCGCTTATGTGAAGACATGAGCCGTGAGTCGATGGACATTCTCCAAATGTAGCAGAAAGCGCATGAGGATCATAGTCCGTTACCCATACGCTCGTTCACCAGGCGCGCTTGTTTTGGTATAACCCAAGAACGTGGCCCTTTCATGAGGAGAGCAGCCTTGTTCGGCAGCATCGGAATGACGGAGTTGATCGTGATCATGGTGGTCGCCCTGATCGTCATCGGGCCCAAGCGCCTGCCGGAGTTGGCCCGTACGCTCGGCAAGGCCCTGGGCGACTTCAAGCGCGCTACGTCTGATTTCCAGAACAGCTTCAGCATGGAAGACGACTACGATCTCGATGTGCTCGACGAGGAGGTAAAGGAAAAGGATAAAAAAGCGAGCGCCGAAGAATCAGACGAAGTCGACGCCGACGAAGACCATGACGGGGAAGGAGACGACACGGCGGAGCAAACCGCCGAACCGGACCAGACCGAAACGGACGAACCTGCGCCCGAGGCAGGCGAGGCCGCGCCTGAGGTGGAGGCCGCCGCCACGGAGAGCGAAGCGGCCGAGGATAAGACCGGAACCTCACGAGAGGACGACAAACAGACGTGAGCGGCGATAGTTCCATGCCCCTCACCGGGCACCTGACAGAGTTGCGCAACAGAATCCTCTACATCCTCGGCACGATTCTCGTCGTGTTCGTGGGGGCTTATTATTTCTCGAGCGAACTGCTGACCCTGATGCAGCGTCCCATCGCCGACCAGAAACTCGTTTTCCTGTCGCCGACCGAGGCCTTTTTCGCGCACATCAAGGTCTCGTTTTTCGCCGCTGTGTTCATCAGCCTTCCCATTATCCTGGTCCAGATTTGGCGCTTCTGCGCCCCGGGGCTGATGGACCGCGAGAAGCGCTACATCGTGCCCTTCGTGTTCTTCTCGACGCTGAGCTTTATCATCGGCGCCCTTTTCTGCTATTTCCTGATTCTCCCTTACGGTCTCGCTTTTCTGTTGAGTTTCGCCACCGAGTCCCTGACGCCGCAGATTTCGATAGGGTTTTACATCTCCTTCGCCTTCAAGCTCATCTTTACGTTCGGCCTGGTGTTCGAGGTGCCGATCGTCACCATTCTGCTCGTGCAAATCGGCGTCATCACGCCTGATTTTCTCTCGAAAAACCGCGGGTACGTCATCGTCGGCGCATTCGTCATGTCCGCTCTGCTCACGCCGCCCGACGTGGTGACGCAGGTGTTCCTCGCAGGCCCCGTCATCGTGCTGTTCGAGATCAGCATCATCGTCTCGAAAATCATCATGAGGCGAAAGAAAAAACGCCAGGAGGAGTGGGAAAAGGAATGGGACGACGACGAGGACGATAACTCGGACTAGAGCCTTGCGAGCGCCCCGCTCACAATGGCGAATCCCGTCCCTGGACGCGAATAAGGATGCCCTCTTGAATTCCCCGGACTCCCGCACCGAGTTGTTTCCCGCCAACAGAATCATCCGCGCGCAGCCCGTTGCCGGCGCACATGCCGGGTGATCACCGATTCGCCATGAAAGAGGAGACGCGGCGGATTCGCCTCATCATTCGGGGCCGCGTTCAGGGCGTATGGTACCGGGGCAGCGCACAGGAGGTCGCCCGCGAACTCGGTCTCACCGGATGGGTGAGAAACCTGGGCGACGGAAGCGTGGAGCTGGTCGCCGAAGGCGAGAGTCCCGCGCTCGAAGCCCTCAAGGCCTGGTGCCGAGAGGGACCGCCGCTGGCGAGAGTCCATGACGTTCTCGAGGAGCAGATGACGCCTTGCGGGGAGCCTGACTCGTTCGAGGTGCGCTAACCGCTAGATGCCCGCAAATCCCGTCCAGAAGATGAGATAGGAAGAAATGGCGTTCAGATAGTTCGAGATCAGCAGAACGCCCACGAGAAGAAGCATCGCGCTGCTCGCAATTTCGACTCCACGGAAATAGCGCCGAAACGACTGATAGAACCGGAAGAAATAACCCACGCCCAGACCGCTCAACAGGAACGGAACGCCCAGGCCGGCGGAATAACTCGCCAGCAGAACAACGCCCTGGCCGGCGGTTTGCTGCGTTCCGGCGAACAGCAGGATGCTGCCCAGAATCGGGCCGACGCAGGGCGTCCAGCCGGCGGCGAACGTGATGCCGACCAGCATGCTGCCGAGCCAGCCGGCGGGCTTGCTTTTCAGCATGATGCGGTTCTCCGACGAGAGCACGGGCACGAATACGGCCACGAACACGTAAAGAGCGCCGGCCGTGAGCACCCCACCCAGCGTGGGGTAGCCTTTTTGCAGACCCGCCAACCCCGCCAGGAATACCAGGGCGGCGAAAGCGCCACTCAGGCCGATTGGTTTTTCGGAGAAAAACATCTGGAGCCTGAAATCAATGGCCCTGTCGCCGACATAGAGGCCGAACATGGTGATCATGATGCCGCCCAGCAGCCTGACGTGATCCTGGTACTGAAAGAGTATATTCCCCACATAGGACACGCTGGCGCCCAACATGATGAAGATAATCGAGAACCCCGCCACGAAGAACAGGGAATTCACCAGGATAACGCTTCGAACGCGGGCGGCCTCGCCGCTTTCTCTGATTTCCTCATAGGACAAACCCGTCAGATAGGAAAGATAACTGGGAACCAGCGGGAGGATACACGGGGAGGCGAAACTAAGCACCCCCGCAGCGAAAGCCAGGCTCAAGGAGACATTTTCCGGGGCCATCATTTTCCCCTATCAAAATCCCGGCGGCCATGCGTGCGATTCGGTCGGTTATTCCGATTCCCAATAAATCATTCTAACACAGGGAAGCAGAACCCGGACCAAAGTTGTCGGGATGAAGACAATCCGGATCAGTTTCCACGCATCCCGTCTCCATCGAAGGGATTGTGGATACATATCGTATCATCACGGCTCGGACCCGTGGAAATCAGCCATACCGGCCTGTCGGTCAACTCTTCGAGACCCCTGATATAGTCCTTCGCACGAGGGGGAAGGGCGTCATAATCCCTCACGCCTCCGGTGGATGACATCCAGCCGGGAAATTCCGTATATACGGGCTTGCATTGCTCCAGAATCGAGGTCTCCGCCGGGAAGATCGTGACCCGCTCACCCTCGAATTCATAGCCCACGCAAACCCGAATCGTCTCCTGATTGTCGAGTACATCGAGCTTCGTCACCGCAATCGCGTCCATCCCGGCCACCTGGATGCAGTGGCGGGCCGCCACGGCGTCGAACCATCCGCACCGCCTGGGCCTTCCGGTCGTGGCGCCGAACTCACCGCCTTCTTCTCTGAGAAGCCCGGCCTCCACCTCACCCATCTCGGAGGGAAACGGGCCCTGCCCCACCCGCGTGCAATACGCTTTCATGATTCCGAACACCGTGTTCAGCCGCCTGTAGGGCAATCCCAAACCGCTCATCGCCCCGCCCACGCCGGTGTTGCTCGACGTCACGTAGGGATACGTGCCCATATCCAGGTCGAGGAGAATTCCCTGGGCGCCCTCCAGCAGAATTTTCTTGTTCCCGTTCAACGCATCGTTGATTTCCGCATCCGTGTTCCGCACGTGGGGACCCAGCGTTTTCCGCACCTGGGAGCACACGTCCAGAACGTGCGCCTCATCGAGCGCCTGCGCTTCATTCTCGCTCAATTCAATATCGCCCAGAAGCCGCTTTTTGATGGCCAGACTGACGCGGATTCGCTCCGTCAATATCTTCTCATCGAACAGATCCGAAATCCGCACCCCCAGCCTCGCCGCCTTGTCGGAGTAGGCCGGCCCGATGCCCCGGCCCGTCGTTCCGATGCGGTTGATGCCCAAAAGCTCCTCCATGTGGGAATCGAGAACCTTGTGGTAGGGCATGATGAGGTGCGCGCGCTTGCCGAGTACGAGGTTCTCACCGATCTCGATGCCCACCGAGCGGAGGTATTCGATCTCCTCCACCAGAGCCAATGGGTCCACCACCACGCCCGAGCCGATGATGCACTTGACTCCTCCATGCAAAATACCGGTCGGTATCAGGTGGAGAATGTATTGATTCCCGTCGACGACCACGGTATGGCCCGCGTTCGCCCCCCCCTGATAGCGGGCCACCACGTCCGCCTGGCTCGCCAGCCAGTCGATGACTTTCCCTTTCCCCTCATCGCCCCACTGGCCGCCCAGAATCGCCAAAACGCTCATCGGTTATCTTCCCTTCCGCCCACACGGGCGAGAATTTCCTCGATCGGATATGCGCCCAGATCTTCTCCGTCCGCTTCGAGCAGCCTGGCGCGGCCTCCCTTCTTGCCGCCGCGTTCGATAACGAGGCATTTCGACACGCCCGTCGACCGCGCGTATTCCAGCGAGCCTGCAAGATCGCGGCGAATGATGTCGCGCGCCACCCGCCAGCCCCGCGCCCTGAGTTTACGGGAAAGAACGATGCCCGAGCGCTTCTCTCGCGTGAGATCGATGACGAGGAAATCCGTTCCGTTTCTGTTCTCCGCCCCGTGCGTCACAAGGGGAAGCATTTGATTCAGATCGACGGCGAAGCCTGTTCCGAGAGCGTCGTCGCCGTACAGCCCCAGTAACTTGTCGTAGCGGCCACCGCCGCATACGGGATATCCCGAACCTTCCACGAACCCTTCGAACATCACCCCCGTATAGTAGTCGAAATCCTTGAAATCGCAAAAATCGAATATGACCCGCTCGGAGAGACCGTACAACTCCAGTATCCGGAATACTTTCAACAACTCACGTACGGCTCCTTTGGCCGCCGGCGTTCTCACCTTTTCCTCCACGTCCCGGAGCACCTCGATCCCGCCGAAACACTCCGGGACCCGCTCGAGTAGCCCGGCGTCCGTCTTTAGGCGCGGGATTCCCTTGAGAAGGCTCGCCACACCCGAGGAATCGCGGCGTCCTATCGCTTCGAGCAACTCCGCCCTTTGCGCGCCTCCGAGACCCAAGGCATTCAAAATACCGCGAAGGAATGCGCCGTGGGTCAAGGACATGCGGAAACTATCCACCCCGTTCGCCTGAAGGCACTCCACGGCGATGGCTATCATCTCGGCGTCGGCTTCCAGGGAGACCAGGCCGATCAACTCCACGCCCGCCTGCCAGAACTCGCGTTGCAACTCCCCGGCCACATGGGCGTGGCGAAAGACGTTCGTCGCATAGGAGAGCCTTAAGGGCCGGGGATGAGCGGCCAGAATCGTGCCGGCAGCTCTTGCGATTTGAGGCGTCATGTCCGCCCGGAGGGCCAGCAGTCCGCCGCTTTCCAGATCAACCATCCGGTAGGTCTGCGCGTCCAGGACTTCCGAACTCGCCCTGGGGACGTAAAACTCGAACGCGGGCGTGAGGAGTTCCCGAAAACCCCACTGCTCGAACACGCCGAGGAGGCTCTCCTCTACTTCTCTTTTGCGTTTCGCTTCGCCCGGCAGGAAAACGCGCGAACCACCTGGAATGGCCCGCAGGGACGTTATCTGTCTCATGAAAAGCCCAACCTGACGAGGCAGGCGTCATAGACGTGGGGAATGGCGCGAACTTCTTCCATGACGGGCTCGGGCACCGGATCGTCGAGTATCAGAACGGCGACGGCCATATCATGCTGCCACACTCTCCCCAACTGCATGCCGGCGATATTGATGTTGTGGTTCCCCAGCAGGGTGCCAATTTGGCCGATCATGCCGGGCCGGTCTTCATTCCGGAACACGAGGAGATAGCCCCTGAGCGCCACGTCGACCGAATAGTCGTCAATGCGAACGATTCTGGGATCGTTCTTGCGGAGAAAAGTCCCCGCCACGGAGCGCTCGCCCGAATCGGTCTTCACGCGAAGTTCGATCAAATCCGTATAGAGGAGATTCTCCGTTCGAGTCGTCGTCCTCACATCGATGCCGCGCTCTTTGGCGAGCAGGAGGCCGTTCACCATATTCACGCGGACGCTCGACAGGAACCGGCCCAGCATCCCCTTGATGGCAGCGGCGGCCAGCGCCTTCATGGGGATGTCGATGGAGCCGCCGTAAACGACTTCGAGCGTCTGCAATCCCCCGCCGGCGAGCTGGGCCAGGAAATCACCCAGACGATCGGCCAGATCCAGGTGGGGGCCGATTTGCTCGAGCACCTCGGGACTCAAGGAAGGCAGATTCACGGCATGCCCGACCACGCCCTCTGTCAGATACGCCACGACCTGCTTCGCCACGCTGACAGCAACGTTCTCCTGCGCCTCCGCGGTCGAAGCGCCCAGGTGGGGCGTACAGACGACGTCGTCGCGTCCGATGAGCGGATCCGTCGGATCGGGAGGCTCCTGTTGATATACGTCCACCGCCACGCCTCCGACCTTTCCGCTGTCGAGCGCCTCGGCCAGCGCCTCTTCGTTTATCAGTCCCCCGCGCGCGCAGTTGATGATGCGGACTCCATCGCGCATCCGGGCGATTTCCTCGGCGCCGATGAGGTTCCCCGTCTCGGTGTTCTTTGGCACGTGCAGGGTAATGTAGTCGGACTTGGCCAACAGTTCCTCGAAGTCCACAGGACTCACCCCGCGCTGTGAGAGCACTTCGGCGGAGATGTAGGGATCGTAGGCGAGTACGTTCATGCCCAGGCTGCGGGCAAACGTCGCCGTCTGAGAGCCCACGCGCCCCATCCCCACCACGCCCAGGGTTTTGGAGGATAGCTCGCTGCCCACGAAGCGGCTGCGCTCCCATTTGCCGCCTTTGAGGGAGGAGACGGCCGATGGAATCTTGCGCGCCAGCGAGAACATCATGGCGATGGTGTGCTCCGCCGTGGTGATGACGTTGCCGTCGGGCGCATTCACCACCAGAATGCCGCGCATACTGGCGGCCTCGAGATCCACGTTGTCCACCCCGATGCCTGCGCGCGCGACCACCTTGAGCGTCTCGCCTGTTCCCAGAAGCTCTTCATCGACCCGTGTGCCGCTCCTCACGATGAGCGCGTCCGCGGTTTTTACGGCTTCGAGTACTTCATCCCGCGAGGCGGAGGTGTGGTCGAGGACTTCAAAGCCCTGCTGGTCTTCGAGTATCTCGTGCGCCCTCGGCGAGAGCGGCTCACAAATCAATACGCGAAACGTCTGGCTCATTTGTCGAATACCTCCTGCGCCGCTGCGAGACCGCATCCTCTTTGGAGTGAATAGCCCAGATCGGCGAGGGTCGATTCCAGCGCGCCGACCGTGGCCAGCACGTCGGAGGAATCCACATACCCGAGGTGCCCGATCCGGAAAATCCTGCCGCTCAAGCCGTCTTGTCCTCCGGCGATGGTCACCCCGTGCGCATCCTGCATCCTTAAGGGAATCGCCTTTCCGTCCACTCCCTCGGGGACGCAGACAGCGGTGACCGCCTCGCTCCTCAAGTCGCGGGGGAATATGGCGAGACCAAGAGCCTCGACCGCCGCCCCCGTCGCCCGCGCGAGCCTTGCATGCCGCGCGAAGATGTTTTCCAGCCCCTCCTCGCGCATCATGTCGAGCGCGACAGCCAGACCCGCCAGAAGGGAAATCGCCGGAGTCCAGGCGGTGGTGTTCTTCATCTGGCTTTTTCGCTCGATCCCGAGGTCGAAGTAATATCGCGGCGAGGTCGATTCCGACGCGGCGCGCCAGGCCCGCTCGCTCAGCCAGACGAAAGCCAGCCCCGGCGGGAGCATGAGCGCCTTCTGGCTCCCCGTGATCACCGCGTCCAGGTCCCATTCCTCGACTTTAAGATCATACACGCCCAGGGCGGTGATGGCGTCCACCACCACGAGCGTATCGGGCGATCGCTCGCGGACGACTCTCGCGACGGCCTGCACGTCGTGCTTGGCGCCGGTGGAAGTCTCGCTCGCCTGCATCAGCAGGGCCTTGTGCCCTCCCCTTTCAAGGCGCGCTTCGAGAACGCCCATGTCGACCGAGCGGCCCCATTCCACCTCCAGAACGTCCGCCTCGACCCCGTATGCCGCGCAAAGCTCCGTCCAGCGCTCGCCGAATTTGCCGCCCTCGATGACGAGCGCGGAATCGCCCGGAGAGAGCAGGTTCGCCACCGCCGCCTCCATGCCGCCCGAACCCGAAGCGGCGAGGGTGATGACGTCGCCGTTCGTCTGGAAGAGCCATTCGAGGCCGCGCCGCGCTCCTTCAAAGTGCGCTTCGAACTCTCGCGTACGATGGTGGATCAGGGGCCGCGCCATGGCTTCGAGCACCCGGTGGGGGACCGGCGTGGGACCGGGGGCCATGAGGTGGTGCTTGTTCATTTTTCGCTCTTTCCCTGAAGTGAGTCGTTGCGGACGAACATACTGCTACGCCCAAAGGATATACCATTCCCCGCAAAACCCCTCAAGCGATATCGTGTGAAATCGGAGGGGCAGGACGAGGATTCGGTTACTGACTCCTGGCTGTCGAGATTGTATATCTCATAAACCCGTTTCGAGAGGTCGTTCCATGCACGTATTCGCGAGGGCATGTAGGGGACGTATATGCGTGGGGCGGTCCCTAAGAGGAGCCGCCACCTACAAACTCAATAATCATCCAAAAGACGCGGGACATAGACAGAACAAACATCCACACAAAAAAACCGGGGGGCCGAAGCCCCCCGGTCGTCGTCGCGTCAGGTGAGGACGCGAACGTCCATCAAACCCCTAGAAGATGTGGCGCAGAGATACTGCGGTGTACCAAGAGTCGTCCTTGTCGTTCGCGCCGTAGTCGCCGGCCGCCAGGTACGCGAACCCCGCGCGAAGCTGGAGCTTGGGATAAATGTTCCAGATCATGCCCACGTCTAACTCGGTGCCGAAGTCCTCGTCGCCCTCGTCGTCGGCTTCCGCGGACTGCACGACGTATATCCCGGCGCCCAGATTCAGGGTCTTGCTGACTTGATACGTAACCCCGACATCGGCCGCGAACACGCCGTTCACCTGGCCATACCTGCCATCCCTGGTCTTTTGCCCATAGACACGTTCATTCGCGTCAACGGTCATGATGTTGCCGCGGCCGGTAGTGAGAATACCACCCTGAATATCGCCCGCGTTGGGCATCAGTTTACTGAAATTGCCTTCTTCCGTTGCGTCGCTGTCATCGCCCGAGAACATCGTCAGGTTGGCCAGGAGCTTCATTTTGCCCAGGCTGGCGGAACTTCTCAGCAGAAACGCCCAGCCGGAGGCATCCACACCAGGGCCCGCATCTCCACCCACAGAGACGCCCGAGGCGTTCAAACCGAAAATGCCTACTTTCGTCTTGGCGTGCAGGGCGGCGTAGGTGAGGGATTTGCCCTTGCCGTCGCGATGCATGGCCACCCAGGGAGTCAGCGTGACCGTCGGGGAGACCTTGATGCCCAGAGCCGCGAAGTAGCTGTCTTTGTTCTCATCTTCGCCACCGACCAGGTTCTTGGTCTTATCGGGAATATGCGTACCAGCCCGAACCATGAACATGCTGAGCGACATGTTCTTGCTGAGCTTGCCGTAGAGCCCGATGCCCGGCTTACGATTGGAGCCGGCGGAGTCGAAAATTTCCCTGTCCGGGGAGGTGTAGTCCTCCCGGCCCATGCGCATGCGGAGCGCGCTGCCCGGAATTGCGAAATCGATATGCCAGCGGTTCGTTCCCACGCCGACGCGGCCGCCGCCGTTTTGGCCCCAGACCGCGTTCGCATTCGCAACTCTGTTACTTTTAGCTCCCTTATCATCAGCTACAGTTCCCGAAGCTTCCCACCAGTCGATTTCCCACCTGGCCTTGATATGGCCTTTACCGACAGTCGTCAAGAAGTTCGGCCTGATCAACGAGTCGATACCCTGGGTGGAGTCGTTGTTATCTTCGTCCTGATCGAGGTTGTTGGCGCTGAAGGCGCGAACACGGTAGAAACCTTTCAGCTTCAAGCTCACCCCCGCTGGAGCCTTCTTCTTCGCCTTCTTCATCGCGGGCTTTTTCATCTTCTTGGCCGCATCAACCGGCGTAGTGAAGGCCGCTAGGAGCGCCATCGCAAATAAAGCTAACAGAAGTTTCTTCATGTGTGTTTCTCCTCACTAGAGGTTGAAAAAAATGTTGCCGTCTTCCTTCATGTTCTATGTCCTGGATTTGTCAATGTTTCCGCATCTGTGCTTCGTCGTCTGCAACAGGGCTTCTATCTCGCATCACCCCCTCTCTTCAATGCTGCCCCGTACGTCGACAAGGTTCTATCGAGCGAACCGGTATTTTGTCGCTTGTGTAAACACTTTCCCATTGAAGAAAACCGTCATTTCATTCCCCATTTCCCAAAGAATAGAGAAGATGGTGTTCTTTGTCAACAAACAATCCCAAGGGAAATCCAAAAAAATCATTTCTTCACAATTCGAATTTCCCCCTATCTACCGAAATGGGAGTAAAGGTTTAACAATCGTAAAATCAAACTTTTACGAAAAAATGAGCGTCAGAAAAAAGCGACGTGAAATTCATCGCCTTACCCCGGTCTTTGCAGCCCGAGAAAAAAATTTTCATTCACCGGGCGAAAAGGCGTCCAAAATACGCCTTCCACCTCTTAAAAAACCGACCTATATCTGATCATCCGACATGCGATTCGGACCGTCTTCTGATCCCAGCCGATTGGGGTACCCATCGGGCGATTGATGCCGCCGGAAAACTCTATTCCCTGATCTTGTAGAAAAAGAGTTGGCTCTTCGCGCTGGAGAACGCGCTCACACTCGTCGTCGCCACCACAAGGTCGTCGAAACCGTCGTTATCTGCGTCTCCTAAGGCGAAATCCACGATTCCGTTGCTCATTTTCCTGGTGCGCCAAGTTTCATACAATCCACTCCCATCCCAAACCAGACTCGCTATCTGTCCCTCGGAAATTCCCAGTCCCGGCGCGAGGATGGCGGCGTATTCGTTGTGAATCACCAAAACCTCATCCACTTCGTCCCTGTCGACGTC
>JAPOYD010000182.1:0-12093 GCA_026706735.1 Nitrospinota bacterium
TTTACGGCTAGGACTACCGGGGTATCTAATCCCGTTCGCTCCCCTAGCTTTCGCGCCTCAGCGTCAGTATTGGTCCAGAGAGCCGCCTTCGCCACAGGTGTTCTTCCTGATATCTACGCATTTCACCGCTACACCAGGAATTCCGCTCTCCTCTACCACACTCAAGAACGGCAGTATCGAATGCACTTCCCGGGTTGAGCCCGGGGCTTTCACATCCGACTGACCATCCCGCCTACACGCCCTTTACGCCCAGTGATTCCGAGCAACGCTTGCTCCCTCCGTCTTACCGCGGCTGCTGGCACGGAGTTAGCCGGAGCTTCCTCTGGAAGTACCGTCAAACAGAGCAGGTATTAACTACCCTGCCGTTCGTCCTTCCTGACAGGAGTTTACAACCCAAGGGCCTTCATCCTCCACGCGGCGTCGCTGCGTCAGGGTTTCCCCCATTGCGCAAAATTCCCCACTGCTGCCTCCCGTAGGAGTCTGGGCCGTATCTCAGTCCCAGTGTGGCCGATCACCCTCTCAGGTCGGCTATCCATCGTCGCCTTGGTGAGCCGTTACCCCACCAACAAGCTAATGGACCGCGAGCCCATCTTTGGACGATAGCTTTCATGAAGAGGCCATCTTTTACCCCTGAGCCATTCGACTCCGTGGTCTTATCCGGTATTAGCCCCCCTTTCGAGGAGTTATCCCGAATCCAAAGGCAGGTTGCTCACGTGTTACTCACCCGTTCGCCACTTTACTCGCCCGAAGGCTTTCTCGTACGACTTGCATGTGTTAGGCACGCCGCCAGCGTTCGCTCTGAGCCAGGATCAAACTCTCCAATTGATATATCTGTTCCAAAGGGAAAAAACACCTTACCGGTTTCCCGGCAGGCTTCCCATCCCTTTGGGTTCAATCGGGAATTGTACTACTGAGCCCGTTCAGGTCCGTCACATATCCTATTCTTTTTTCAAAGATCAGATCTTCTTGAAACAAGAAGGAACTATCAGAATACCAACGGTCGACGACTCGTGTCAACCGGGAAATTCCTGTATATGCGCCAAAAAACCATCCGGGAAGCTCTGCCGCTGCTCTGGAAAAGCTCCCGAACCACTTGCCAGCGCAAGTCGTGACCCGTGGTTGCAGCTTGTGGTTTTCTTGGCCTTCAAGGCTGGCGAAATATAGTGGTTTGAGATGGCTTTGTCAAAGAAAAAACTCGAATTTTTTCGCTTTTTTTCAGGAATTGAAAAAGCTCCGTATATATTTGTTTTTATTGATGTGTCTTGAATAAACAAAGACCTGGAAGCTGACAGGAAACCAAACCGCGCGAAAATTTTTCTAAACAACCCCGCCTTGTTCCACGAAAGCCTCCGTGGTGGGTGTTTCCCGGGGCGAGGGTGCGGCGCCGTCTTCAGCAACCACCTCCTCACGCCTCGGCGTTACCTCTTCATTCTCGAGCGAGAGCACGATGTTGCAACGCCACTCTTCGCTCATGAGCGGATAATCGACTCGGAAATGCCCACCCCGGCTTTCCGTGCGCATTAAAGCCGCCACGGCGAGCATGCGCGCCACGCCGATCAGGTTGTGTGTCTCCTGTATTCTCCTCATGCAATCGAAGCGTTTTCGGGGGCTATCGCCGGCCACGGCGGCCATGGCGTTTTCGGCCTCGAGATCATCGAGCCGCGCGAGTGCTCCCGCGAGCCTCGCCTCCTCGCGAATCTGCCCGATTCCCTCGACCCCCACGCGCTGCACTTCCAGGCGAAGTTGTTTGTCGTCCGGCCCGCTCGTCTTGGTCTCGCGCTCGCGCAACTTCTCGATTCCCTCTCGCCAGCCGCCGGTCTCGGGGTCAGGCTTTTCGAGCCTCGCTCCCTCGCAGGAGGCGCCTATGCCCGAGCGAAGCCCGAACACGTAGCTGTCCGCCAGGGCCGCTCCGCCCGTGCGGTTCGCCCCGTGGACGCCGCCGGCGGCTTCGCCACCCGCGTAGAAACCCGTGAGATTCGTACGGCCCCATTCATCAATCCGGATGCCACCCAGATAGGTGTGCGGGCCGCTCGACACTTCGATGGGGGAGTCAGCCATGTCCACGCCTTGTGTCTTGAAAACGCGGATGATGTCCGCCGTGGCGCCGTCGTTCACCTCCTCGATCACATGGCGCGCGTCGAGGTAGATACCGTGGTTCTCCGTGCCGCGCCCCTCGTAGATCTCCATGCCCACGCCCCGGTTCACCACGGCGCGCGTGGCGCGTTCGCCGCGCTCGGGGTCGTAGTTCCACATGAAGCGCTCGCCGTCTTTGTTATAGAGAAAAGCGCCTGCGTTGATGAAGCCGCTCGTGTGGGGCGGATAGCCCCGGATCTTGAGCGGCGCAGCCGCCAGAAGCTGATAGTCGATAAACTCCATGTCGATGAGTTCGGCGCCTGCGCGCAGCGCCATGGCGTAGCCGTCGCCCGATATGTAGGGCGGCGAATCGTTCACCTCGTGCAGTTGCGGGGCGCCGCCAGTGGCCATAATGGTCGATCGCGCATGAACCACGATGGGAACCCCTTCGCGGTACAAGAACCCCCAAGCCCCGACGACGCGCTCGCCCTCTTTCATCAGGTCCACGAAAATGGCGTGCTGGATGGTCTCAATGTCCCATTCCCGCATCTTTTTGGCCAACGACTGCATGAGCGGCTTGCCCATCAGCTTTCCGCAATGAAGAAGGCGGGGAAAACGGTGAGAGGCGCTTTTTTTCTGATGATACTTGCCGTCTTCCATCCGGATGAGGCCCAGACCCCAGGCGTCGAGTTCGATCGTCCTGTCGATGGCTTCTTCGCTCATGATCCGCATCAGCCGGTGGTTGCAGACTCCGTAGCTCGCCTCGATGGAATCCTCATACAAAAACTCAGGCTTGTCGGTGGGTTCGGAGTGGCCCATCGCCGCGGTGTAGCCGCCGCGCGCCATGGATGAACTGCCGGAGGGAAAAGTGGCTTTCGTGATGAGGATGGGCTTGACGCCAGAACGGATGCAGCCCACCGCCGCCATCATGCCGGCGACGCCGCCGCCGATGATGAGCACGTCCGTCTCGATTTTTCTGGCTTCGGAAAATGGACTCAAAACAAACCTCCGCCGCGCCATGCCCGCAAAAAATTACCCGCGAGCCCTGGGGTGAAGCGCCGGGGAACGAACAGTCGCGATTCGGAATCTTGCCTTATTGTTTCACCAGAAACGCGGAGATGTGCTCCGTCACTGCTTCGGTGTCCTCGATCGCCATCAGGTGTCCCACGCCCGGGATCACCATTTTCTCGGCGCCTTCTATTTTCGCGGCCAATTCATCCGCGCAGGCGTGGTAGCCGGACAAATCCTTCTCACCCACCAGGAGGAGCGTGGGCGCCGTGATTTTTCCGGCGATATTCGCGAGCGACGCGTCCTGCGGGGGATTCTGGTCGAGCCAATGCGCGCCCGTGTAAGTGAGGAGCATGTCCTCCGCCCAATCGGCGGCGTCCTCGTTATCTCTCACCGAAGCAAAAATGGGCAGATCCGCCCAGTAATCCTTGGCCGCTCGCAGTCCCTCGGCTCTCAGTGTGGCCATGGTCTGGAGTCTTTGATCGGCGAAATCGGGCATCAGGCGCGGGAAATCATAACCCGCTCCCATCGCGATGACCGAAGCCGCCTTCTCCGGATGCGCCGCGGCGAAGCCGAGGGCGATTCCGGCTCCACGGCTCAAGCCCACGAGGTGGGCCTTGGAAATCCGGGTGTGTTCGAGCAGGTCGGCCAGATCCGCCACCTCAACGTCACGGCTGTAGCCCGTGGGGGGTTTTTCCGAGCGACCGTGCCCCCTGAGGTCATAAGTCAAGACCCGGTGCGTTCCCCGGAGCGCGAGTTTCTGGCGCTCCCACATCGAGCGGTTCAACCCGTGCCCGTGCAAAAAGACGATGGGTGGGGTCGGGGTGTTCATGCCATTGTCGTCGTAAGAAATCTGGACTCCGTTGCACACTGCTTGCGCCACAGGAAATGCCTCCAGCGGGATGTTGATCATCCAAACCCTTCCGCCCGGCTCCTCCTCGAGCCGTCCCGCGCTGGCGGCCGGTTTGGGTTGGAAAAAGTGTGTATACAATGATTCGCCCTGATTCGCAAAGCGCCGGGCGGTCCCCGGCGTGCGGCGGCGCATATCCTCTTGTGTATCCGAAAACGCTTCATCGTCGCCAAGGATGAAAATTTCGGGGTTCGCTTCAAAAAGAAATCCTTTTGCGCCAGAATGCGAACCGTTCGATTTCATCGATACGAAAGAATCTTCACCGAGCGCACTTTATCTCGGCACATCTGAAAGAAGAACCGCCATGAAACTCACCTACGAGCACGCGCACATCCTGCATACGGACCACGACGAGGCGGTGCGCTTCTACCGCGAAATCCTGGGCGCGTGCGTCGTCGATTCGCGCGAGCGCAAAGGAGCGCCCCAGACCAAGCTGATGGCCGGAGGCGGCATGCTGATCGTACGGGGCGTCCGCCCCGGGGAGAATCCCGATCCGCCAGGCCGCACCCCCCGGCTGGGCGTAGACCACATCGGCTTTTACGTAGGGGAGGGGGAACTCGAGAGTGCCCGGGCAATTCTTCTGGAGCGCGGCGTCCCCATCGTGGAGGAAGACGACATGCCGCACCTCAAATACCTCTACTTCCAGGGGCCCGACGGCGTGATGATCGAACTCATGGAAACCAAGGCGCCGCTTCGCGCATCAGCCCAGGATCAAGACGAGGAGTCATAAAGTCATGGAAAAAGCGTGCACGCTGATGGAGATGACGAACCCCGAGGCCGAAAAAATCCTGGAGGAAACCAGCCTCGCCATCATTCCCCTGGGCAGCGTGGAGCAGCACGGCGCCCATCTGCCGATGGGTACGGACTACTACGCGGCAGAGTCTTTCGCGAGGCGGGTCGCGGCCATCACCGGCGGATTGCTGGTGGATTTCTGCCCCTTCGGCGTCACGCCCCTGCACATGGGCTTCGGCGGAACGGTATCGCTGCGCTCAGAAACGATGATCCACCTGATGCGCGACGTCGTGAGCAGCCTCCACCAGCACGGGGCGAGGAAGATGGTGTTCCTGAACTGGCACGAGCGCAACCTGCCGGCGATGGAGATAGCGGCCGAAGACGCCCAGAACGCGCACGAGGGTTTGAGGATCCTCATCGTTCACGCGCACTTCATCGCCAAGGACCTCTACGGTCAGAACGTGGGCCTGACCCACGGCGGAGAGCTCGAAGTCCTCCCCGTGCTCGCCGACAGGCCCGAACTCGCGCATCTGGAACTCGCCACGGACGCATCCCCCATGGACCACGGGGCAAAGAGCGACGCCGCCCGGCGCGACCCGGCGGTCTACTACATCCCCAGGGACGTGCGCGATATGTACGAATCGGGCTGGTACGGCGTGATAGAGGACACCTCGCCCGAACGCGTGTCCGAGGTGATGAACGGCGTCTCCGCCGAGGCGGCCCGGCGCATCAAGGCGTATTTCGGGTTGTAAGAACACAAAAAAGCGCCCGCCACCCGGCGGGCGCTCTCGACTTTCTCAAAAACCCCGGCGGAGGGCACGTCTACAAATCAATCACTACCACGCGCCCTTCCGACTACTGCGCTCCCTTCGCTATGCGCGCGTCGTCCTCATCGGGCATGAGCACGAATTCGGGGTAGGCCTCAAGCCCGAGTTCCGCCGAGTCCTGGCCGAGGTCTTCAGCAGCGGCCGACACACGCAGGCCCATCGTCTTATCAAGAACCAGCCAAACAACATACGAGACCACGAACACGAAGACGCCTATCGCCACGATGCCCACGATCTGCGCGAATAGGTTGCCTCCCGCCGCGATACAGACCGCGAGTGTTCCCCATATGCCGGCGAACAAGTGGGCGGGAATCGCGCCCACGACGTCATCGATCTTCCAGTTCTCCAGCATCTTCAAACCGAACGCGCACACGAGGCCGCCAATCGCGCCGATGATGACCGCCCAATGGTATTCGACGATGTTCGGAGCAGCCGTGATGGCGACGAGGCCGCCGATGGCGCCATTCAGCACGGCGAGCAGGTCCACGCGCCCGAATATGGACTTCGCGGTGAAGAGGACGACGACGCATCCCGCCGCCGCTGCGAGATTTGTGCTGACGAACACGTTGCTCATCGTCACCGCATCAACCGAGCCCTTGACCACGAGCATCGAGCCGCCGTTGAACCCGAACCAGCCGAACCACAGGATGAAGACCCCCAGGGTGACGAGAGGGACGTTGGAGGGCGGCGTGGACTTAACGCTGCCGTCTTCGCGGAACTTGCCGCGCCGCGCGCCCACCACGATCACGCCCGCAAGCGCCGCCCATCCCCCGGTCGAGTGAACGATGGTGGAACCGGCGAAATCGCTGAAGCCAAGCCCCGTGAGCCAGCCCCCGCCCCACGTCCAGGCGCCAATGACCGGGTAGATGATACCGGTCAGTACGGCGATGAAGACGAAGAACGACCACAGCTTCACGCGCTCGGCGAGTGCGCCGGAAACGATGGAGGCGGTGGTCGCCACGAACGTCATCTGGAAGAACCAGAAAGACATGCTGGCGTAGTCGGTCCCGAGCACGGCCTTCGTGGCCTTCTCGTTCCCGGCCAGGATGGCGAATTCATCCGCCGAGGGCCTGAACAAAAGCTTGATGGAACCAATCCAGCCCCCAACGTCTACGAACATCAGGTTATAGCCGATGATGTAGAACATGATCCCGGCGATCCCGTAAAGGCCGATGTTCTTGAGACAAATCACCGAGGCGTTCTTGGTGCGCACCGAGCCCGACTCGAGCATCGTGAAACCCGCGCACATCCACATGATGAGCACACCGCAGATCAGCAAAAAGAAAGTGTTGAATATGTATTTGTCATTTGCGACCCGGGTCTCGACGGGTACGGCCGCCTCCGCTCCGCTCGCGGCGAAAACAAGAACAACGAAGGTTAGAAACATCCCACACACAGCGGGCCATGGAAGAGAAGAACGATGGTCGTCTTTCATGAGTTCGCTCCCATTCTGGTGAAATCCGGTTGAAATTCGCTTTGTTTTCGAAGGCATTTTCTATGATGACGGGGGCGAATGGCCGCATGAGCGGCGGGCAGAACATGACGCGCTTTGTATTCATCTGGTCGAGGCGGAACGAGAATCACCATACGCGCCTCCGGATAGGGCCGTCGATATGTGCCGCAATTGTATTGAAAACATATTAGAGCATGGGAGGGGGGCGATTCAAGAAATTTTTTCACGAGGATGCTCACGTGTTCGGCGCAACCCGGCTTTGCCACGTCGATTGAATCACTCCGACTACAGGCCGCACAAAAACGCCCGCCGGATGGCGGGCGCTTTCAACTCGGTGGCAAAACTCAAGCGGGCAGGGGCACGTCTTTCCCGTAAATCTGCTCGGACTGCGCTTGCGTCACGGGATTTCCCTCCGGATCGTGGAGCGGATAGGCCTTGAGCGTGCGCATGAAGACCTGGAGGCCGTAGTGAAGCGCCACCATCGCGCCGATCTCCATAATCTGGGCTTCGGTGAAGTGCTTCTTGCCCTCATCATAAAATTCCTTGTCCAGCTTCGTGGCGTCGCGGTACATCCAGTAGGAATAACGGAGCGCCCACTTCTCGGCGTCCGTGAACTGCGGGTCGTTCTCGAAATCCCCGCAGGCGGCCTCGATGCGATCTTCCGTCAGGCCTTCTTTTTTCGCCTGCTCGGAACGCAGGTTCGCGAAGTAGGTGTCCTGCGCGGTTCTGGCGAGCTGGATGCGGATCATCTCCTTGAGCTTGTGCTCCACCCCGCCCATGGCGTGGGAGCGGTGCATGGCGTCGTGCAGGGCGGCGGCGTAGCCGGGCGCATGCGCCATGATGCGCGAGAAGAGCGCATCGGGCGCCCCGGTTTCGGCGGTGCGCTCCATGACGCGCTTCCAGTTCTTCTCTTCAATTCCTTCGGGTTCAAGCGGCTCGATGATCGGCATGTTCTCCTCCTAACTTCCGTTAGCCTGCCCAGCCTCGCCCTCTTCGATCGCGCGAGCGAGCGGGCCGCTCAGGTGGGAGACGGGGCAATCGCCGTAGATCCGCCGCGATTCCTCCTGGCTCACCAGCCGGCCGTCGGGGGAGAACATGGGGTAGAAATCGAGCGTTCTGAAAAAGGTGTGGTAACCCACGTTGAAGCCGATGAAGGAGCCGAGTTCCACGATCTCCTCATCCGAGTAGTGCTCGCGCAGCCTCGCGTAGAAGGCCTCGTCGATCTTCTCGGGCTCGGAATCCATGAGTTCGCTGTATTCCAGGGCCAGCTTTTCGGCCTCGGTGAAAAGCTCGCTCTCGCGCCAGTTGTCGATGCCCTCGTCTATCATCTCTTCCGTCAGGCCGGCCTGCTTCGCCGAAGCAGAGCGCACGTTCCCTCAGTAGTTGCAAAAGGCGCGGCGCGAGAGTTGAACGCGGATGATCTCCTTGAGCTTGTGGTCGATGACGCCAGTATTGAACACCGTGCCCCAGGCGAGGTACATCGACTTCGCCAAGTCCTCGTTGTGGCCCTGCATGGCGTGAAAGGCGGGGTCGGGCGCGCGGTGCTTGAGCGCCTTGTTGAGGAAAGGAGCGAGTTTCGTCTTCTTCAGATCCTCGATGTCGAGCATGGTGATATTGGACATATGAAATCTCCCTGAAAATGATGTACGGGATAAATGATCGGCTGTCGCCTCAGGCTCCGCTCTCCGCCTGGACGCGGCGCAGGGCGCCGTCGAGGGCGGAGGCGGCGCGCTCGGCTTCTTCTTCGGTAAAGACCAGCGGCGGGCTGATGGTGACGGTGTTCGAGGGCCCCGCCGCGATGCCGGCGTTCTTGCCGAAGATCACGCCTTGCTCCTTCGCATAGGCCAGCACTTTCGCCGTGGCCGCCGTGGACAGCGGCGCGCCGTCTTCCTCTATCAACTCCACCCCCCAGATGAGGCCTACGCCCCGCACGTCGCCTACGCAGGGGATGTCGGAGAGTTTTCCCAAAAGCCCGCCCAGATAGGCGCCCACCTTGGCGCCGCGAGCGGGCAATTCCTCACCCATCATGATCTCGAGGTTCTTGAGCGACGCCGCGCAGGCGACGGGGTGTCCGCCATAGGTGTTTATCTGCAGAAAGCCTGAGTCTCCCTCGGCGTTTAAGGCCTCGAATATCTCGTTCGTGGTCGCCGTCGCGCCGATGGGCAGATAGGCGCTGCTCAGACCTTTGGCCATCGTCATGATGTCCGGCTCGATCTCGTACAGATCGGAAGCGAACAGCTCCCCCGTGCGCCCGAAGCCGGTGATGACCTCATCGGCGATGAACAAAACCCCGTGGTTGCGGCACACTTCGCGCATGCGCTTGAGATAATCCGCGGGAGGCGGTATCACCCCGCCGCCGCCGATGACGGGCTCCGCGATGAACGCCGCCACCGTTTCGGGGTCTTCGTAGCGGATGACTTCGTCGAGTTCATCCGCGCACCGTCTGGAGAGTTCTTCCTCGGTGTCCGCGTTGCTTCGATAGAAATAGGGAGCGCTCACGTGAATCACGCCCGGGAGCAGCGGCTCGAACATCGCGCGCCTGAGCGTCTGGCCGGTGAGGCTCGCCCCGCCGATGGTCGCCCCGTGATAGCCCTGGTGGCGGGCGATGATCTTGTACCGCCTCCCGCCGTTCAGGCGTCCATAGGCGCGGGCCAGCTTGATGGCCGTGTCCACCGCCTCGGAGCCGGAATTGACGAACCAGACGCGCTCGACTCCTTCCGGCAGCAAGGACGCCAACCTTTGGCCAAGCCTGGCGGCTGGAGGATTCACCTGCGTCAGCGGATAATAGGCCAACTCGAGCATCTGCTCGTACGCCGCCCGGGCCACCTCGTCACGCCCGTAACCGATGTTCACGCACCAGAGCCCCGCCATGGCGTCGATATATTCCTTGCCGGAAGCGTCCTGGATGGTCGAACCCTTGGCCTTGACCACGACGTCGAGGGGATTCTCCTCCATCCCGAAATGGTTCATGAGCGGATGCCAGACGTGTTCCTTGTCCATCGTCCGCAGGGATTCGGCTTCGGCTATGGCTGGATTCATAAGTGCCCCCTCTCGGGTTTTCAGCGATTCGGAATTCCATTGATCGATGCGAAAATCTTAATGCGCAAACGGATGCGAATCAACCGCCGGGAGAACTAGCTCGGCGTATACTCGGGGGTTTCGCTCCTGATCCGAAAAGCCTGGCGCCCGATACCCTCGATTTCGCCCTCTATCAGATCGCCCTCCTGCAGGTATTCTCCCCACGAGGCGGCATTGCCCGCAGGAGAACCGGTGCCGATGATGTCGCCCGTCCGCAGCGTGGCGACGCCCGATAGATACGATACCTGCTCGGCGATGCGCCAGACCATGTCACCCGTGGTGGCGTCTTGTCTCAGTTCGCCGTTCACCCAGAGCTTGAGCCTCAAATCGTGGGGGTCGAGGCCCTCCTCAGGGAGCAGGATGTAGGGGCCGATGGGGGCGAAGCCGTCGGGCGCCTTCATGGCGTACCAGTCGATGAACTTGCCCATGTTGAGGCTCGTGCGGTCGCTCATGTCGTTGAACAGGGTGTAGCCGCCCACGTGATCCATGGCTCTGTCCACGGGAATGTTCTTGCCGCCCTGTCCGATGAGCACACCGAGTTCCAGCTCATAGTCGAGCTTTTCCATCGAGGGATAGACGGGCACGTCCTCATACGGGCCGCTCACGCATGTGGCGGGCTTCAGGAAACAGTAGAGCGGGAGTTCCTCCTTGAAATCATCCACTTCGGTGCGCGCCATCTCGGCGGCATGGGCCACATAGTTCCTCGCCATGCAAAACAGCGTGTCGGGTACGACGGGGGGAAGAATCTCGACATCATCGTGCTCATAGACGACCTGCATGCCGTCGAAGCGAGCCGGGTCCTTTTTGCTCCCGTGCGCTTCGAGCGCTTCAAGAGCTTCCTCGGCGAGAGGACGGTTCAGTTCCAGGTCCTCGATGAACTCCTCGCAATCATCGGGAACCTCGGCCTCGACGCGGTCCATCGCCTCCGCCGCCGACTCCTCATCCAGCGACAAGGCGTAGGCCAACTTGAGATCGGCGATTCTCTCCCCGTACAAGACGCCGATGCGCGCCTCGCCCGCCAGGCTGAACGTACAGATTCGCATGAGGATGAGCCTCCAGGTTTCAAGTCCGCGACAAGGGGAATCCTACCACAGAAACCCCAAGGCGCGCCCTGAAGCGATGTTATTCCGCCCTTCGGTGTCGGTTCAGAAAGTCGAGAATCAGCCGCCGCGCCCTCTTGTTGCGCGAGAGGTTGTGCGCCCGGCCCTCGAAGAGGTGAAACTCCATGTTCACGCCTCGTCTCCTGGCCCTGCGCAGGCAACTATCGGCGGGCCTGTTCCGCCGCCACGGGTCGTCCTCTGAGTACAGCGCGAGGATGGGCGTTTCGCGTGGCGACCGAACGCCGCGCCAGCATACGGAACCACTGATAACATGGGCCTTGAACCCATCCCCCTCATAAGCGGCGACCGCTGTGCCGCCCTGGCTGTGTCCCATCAGGAAGAGGTTTTTCCGGTCCACCCAACGAATGCGCCGGAGGCGATAGTCCGCGTGATGTATTTCCTCCTGCCGCATCTGGTTCACCCGCCTGTGCGGCGCTCCCTTTATGCCTCGACGTCGGGAAGGATCGCAGGTCTCCGGCCGGTAGCGGCGGGCGAAGCTGTCGGGCGCGATGACGGCGTACCCCTCCTCCGCCAGCAGTCGCATATAGCGCAAATTCCCGCGTCCAAGACCCCTGCAACCATGCGCGAAAACGACGGTGGAGCGTTTTTTCTCGAGGCCCGCGAGTTTTCGTTGAACGAATTCGTCGCTCATCCTGCCTTCGATGAACTCGCCATTTATCACGCTCATGAAATAGGCGGAATCGAAGGTTCGGCTCGCCTCATCGAACAAATCGAGGGTTTTGGGGTTCAGCTTTTCGAGCGCTTGAGCGCCAATGTGCCCATTTCCCCAAAAAAGAAGAAAACAAGCCATAGCCAGAATGAACAAAGGACATCGCATCGGCAAAAAACCGCCGGTGCCGCTCTTCATATCCCCCCCCTAGACCACACCCTCGTCTTCCAGCTCTTTCAACC
>JAPOYD010000182.1:12103-39027 GCA_026706735.1 Nitrospinota bacterium
CTCGATCATAACGTAGGCGGCGTCGAAGGTGCGCCTCGCCTCATCGGCCAGATCGAGCGTCCTGGGGTCGACTCCTCCGGCGCAGCCCGATAAGGGAAAACAAGCCAACATCAGGATGAAGATAGAGTGCCGCATGGAAAAAAAACCGAAGGCTCCGCTTTTCATAAACCCCTTCCTAGACCACACCCTCGTCTTCCAGATCTTTCAACTCCGCATCCGACACACCGAGCAAGCCGCCCAAAATTTCCGCGTTGTGCTGGCCCACGAGCGGAGCGGAGGCCTCGTAGCCGCCTTCCATCTCACTGAACTTGAAGGGAAAGCCGGGGGCTTTCGCGTTCTTGAGCGTTCCGAGGGTGGGGTGTTCGATGTCGACTATCATCCCGCGTTCCTGCATGTGGGGCCAGGCGAGGATGTCTTCGATGGTGTTCACCGGTCCGCAGATGACGTCGTGCGCGCGCAAGGAGGAGACCGCTTCTTTCGTTTCGCGCCGCTTCGTCCATTCGGTGATGATGGCGTCGACCTCCGCGACTCTGCTCACGCGCCGGCTCATGTCCTCGTATCGTTCATCGCCGATCAGGTCGGGGCGCTCGATGCCGCGCAGTATGTTGTGCCAGTGCGCGTTGGTGCCCGAGGCGATGATGACCCACCCGTCCATCGTCTCATAGGCGTTGAACGGGGCGAGCCGCATGATGCGGTTGCCGATGCGCGGCGGGAGCCCCAGTTGTTCGTAGCAATCCATCGGCTCATCGAAGATCAAGGAAAAGATGCAGTCGATCATCGAAATGTCGACCTGTTGACCCTTGCCGGTGCGCTCGCGGTGAAAGAGCGCCGTCATGATGGCGCCGAAAGCGAACGTGCCGCCCACGCTGTCGCCAAGAGCCGAACCCGCCTTGGTGGGCGGGCCGTCGGGAAACCCCGTGAGGTTCATGAGGCCCGAGGCTGCCTGGGAGACGGCGTCGTAGCCCTTGAGGCCGGAGTCCGGCCCCGTCTGGCCGTAGCCCGTGATGGAGCAGTAGACCAGGGAGGGTTTTCTCGCGTGAAGCGTCTCGTAGTCGATCTTGAGCCTTTTCGTGACGCCGACGGAGAAATTCTCCACCAGGATGTCGGAGCGATCGACGAGACCGTAGAATATCTCGAGTCCCCGGGGGTCCTTGATGTTCAGGGTGACCGCTTTTTTCGCGCGTGTGCGTTTCAAGTAAGCCATCCCCATGTCCTCATCCGTCTGGGGATGATAGGAGACGCCCTTCTCGCCGATGTAGGGAGGCGAGTAGGCCACCGGGTCGCCCGTGGCCGGATTGTCGATTCGGATGACCTCGGCCCCCAGCCCCGCCAGAAAAAGCGTGGCCTGCGGACCCGAGAGAAACTGCGTCAGGTCAAGGACGCGGATGCCTTCGAGTGGCTTCGTCATGAAAGGCCGAACTAGCCTTCGAGCAGAATCTTCACCGCCTGGCGAGCCGCATCGCCCGCGCGCGCGGAGATTTCCTCATCTGAGAGCGTGCTCAGGGGGTGTTGGATAACCACCGGGTCGAGGTCGTTCATTCCCAACGCCGCCCTTTGCACGTGGGCTTCGTGCAGGAAAACCTCCGTTACGACCACGGCGGTGGGCACGCCTTTTTCTTCCAAGGAGATCGCATCGTGCATACAGCACGAAGTGCAGGAGCCTCAGTCGCCGATCGCCGTCAGGACGACGTCGTTCTCCTCCGCAATTTGCGCGATCAGTTCAGGCCCCGCGTTTTTGGAAAAGCTCTCTTTCTTGTAGTAGCGCACCTCGGCGAAGGGGCCTTCCGCCTCCATCAGCGCCGTGGTTTTCTCGAGCAGCCTGCGCCCGTTCCACTTCGTGTTGTCCAGGACTCCCAGCTTCAAGCCCTTCAGATCCCGGACGCGCTGTGCCGTGGGCTGGGCCTCGGCCTCCACTACCCCCCGGGGGTCGTAGACGACCTGGCCGGTGATGACGTCGCTCATGGTTTCCTCCTGTTTCCTCTCAAATTCTATAGCAGACAGGTGCCGTCCACGCAGACGGGGCCGCCTTCGAGCGCTCTTCCGTCAATCGCGCGCAGCACCGGATTCGTCATGTGGCCCCAGCCGGGAATGAAGGCCGAAAAACGGCCCGCTTCCCCGCCCGCCATGAACAGGTGAATGTTCTCGGGACTGGGAACGATGGGGATTCTCTCGTCCGGTTCGCGCCTGTACCACTTGGGGATGTTGCGGTTGTAGACCTTTCCGTAGCGGTGGTTGAACGAGATATCGGCGAACGTGTTCCTGGTGTGCATCCACAGATAGCTTTTCACGTCGTTCCGCGTCCAGTTCTTCGCACTTATGGTCGCCCCGTGCTCGGGACTGATGACGACGGCGCACGAACCGCTGCTCACCGAATTGTTGTGCGCGATCGTGCTCATCGCCGAACAGATGCTGTCGAGAATGCCCTCGGGGTCGTCCGCGATGTGGTTCGTCACGCTGTGGGGCGCCTCGGCGGCGATAGCGAAGACGGTGGAATCCTCGGGCGCGTAGCCCTGTTCCACGTGGTAGGGCGCCCAGGGACTGGCTTCTTCGTTCTCCGCGATGCAGTAGGTGTATTTCGTGGGGCAGCCCAGCGTGCTCTTGTCGAGGTCGCCCGGCCACGCGCCGCCGGCGTTTAAGAGCATCATCCGCACCGCGCGGCCTATCGTCGCGTTCGCGCGGTTGCCCGAGCCGAATACGTTGCAGCCCGCGTTCATGCCGATTTCGCCGCGAACCGGCCCGTTCACCACGATCAGCGGGCACGCCATGTGGGTAGTGGCCTGCACGCCGTTCAGGTTGAAGTGCGGGTCGCAAAGCGCCAACATCGCCGCGCGGACGACGGGCGCGTACTCCGCCTTACAGCCCGCCATCACCATGTTGATCGCCAGAATCTCTCTCGTGAGATTGCCCCAGCGCGGGGGCACGCGGCACTCGATGAGGTCCTTGTCTCCCCCTAAGGCCGCGACGGCGGCGTCTATCTTCTCGGGCGTGGGCGGGACGACGGGAAGCCCGTCCGAAAAGCCCTGTTCATAGTAGTACTCCACCAGATCGACTTCCTGGTCGACTATCTGCGTCGTCTCCGACATGCCGTTTCACTCCTGCTCGCTGTTCCCAAAAAACCCATCATAAACCGAATCCTGTAAAAGAAAAAGACGGGAGAGGCGGAGAACTATGGAATCAAAATGTGATTGAAATTATCTATTTCTAGATATCCGGAAAGAGCGTTTCCCCGTCCTTGAGCGCGCCTTCGGCCTGCTCGGGCGTGAGGCCCTTCACACCCGAGAGGTCGACGCCCCGGATGTCGGCAAGTTCCAGGTCGGCTTCGTCGATGAGCGCGTCCGTGAGGTTCGCGCCGGCGAGTTTCGTCCGCTGAAGCGAGGCGCCGCGCAGGTCGGCTCCCGTGAGGTCAGCATTCGTTACATCCGCGAACTTGAGATCCGCCGACATCATGTTCGCCCCGGCCATCCGCGCGCCGGTGAGATTCGCGCCCTCGAGGCTGGACTGGAACAGATCGGCCCTCTCGAGATTGACGCCGGCGAGGTCGGCCCCGTCCAGGTTTGCCCATTGCGCGTTGGCGCCCGCGAGACGCGCTTCGCGCAAATCCGCCTTCGAGAGATTCACCATGAACAGGCTGATGATTTCCAGATGCGCGCCCGCAAAGTCGGCGCGCTCCCCGCGCGCGCCGGAACTTTGGAGCCACTTTCCGTGGGCTTCGATTTTTTCGGCGAAAAGGGCCTCCTGCTCCGCCTGCTCCGGCGCCATGGGCAGGCCGAAGCCGCCGCCCCCAGGAGGAGGCCCGCCCCCGGAGGGGGGGTCGTTCTTTTGCGCGAACCAGCCGAAAATCTTTTTGAGGATGACGCACCTCGCTTTCCGGGTCCCGATGCCGTCCGGCTGTATGACCAAAGAGGATGAAACCGTTTTTTCTTGCCTCAAGCCCCGGCCTTTGTCAAACCTACAGCGGTTTCAGGCGCTTCCCGAGAGGTGGACAGGACGGCTTCTCCGCCGAAAAAGGCGGTTTCGGCATCTCTCTATCCCGACGGCAAAGAGGCCAGGAACTCATGGCAGATGCGCGCAAAGGCATCGGGCCGCTCGATGAGCGCCACGTGGCCCGTCCCCTCCATGATCATGAGTTTGGAACCCTCGATGCGCTCGTGGATTTCCTTCGCGTGGTGGGGGTCGACGATCAAGTCGCGATCCGAACAGGTGATGAGCGTGGGAACCTGTATCTGGTGAAGCCGCTCGAGCGTGTCTCCCTCCAGGCAGGCGCGCAGTTGCCCCTCCCAGCCCAGGTCGACGCCTGATTGCTCGGTGAGCCACTGCCTTTTCTGCTCCATTACATCGGCGTTCGCATCGTAGAACGCGTGGGAATAAAGCCCCAAGAGGCTCAGTTCCACTAAAGCCTCGCGTTCTCCGCGCGCGGCGAAGCGCATGCGGGCGCGCTGAAAAGAACCCAGGCGCGGGCAGTTTCTCGCCCAGGTGTGGTGCAGCCCCAGACTGACGACGCGGCCGGGATGGCGAAGGGTGAGCTCGGTGGAAATGTGCCCGCCCATCGAAAAACCCATGACGTGGGCGCGCTCCACGTCCGCTGCGTCCAGAACGCCCGCTGCGTCATCCGCCATGTCCGCCAAGGAATATCCAGGTGCTGGCGCCGTGCTCCTGCCCACCCCCCGGTTGTCGAAGACGATGCAGCGGTAATCCGCGCTCAACAGGGGAAGCTGCGCCGACCAGAAGGTGTGGTCATGCCCCGTTCCGCTCACCAGCAGCAGAGGAGGCCCCTCTCCCTGGGTCTCATAGAAAATCTCTACGCCCGAGGGCAGCTTTACGAACGGCACGGGAACATCCTCAAAAAAGCGGGCGGCGCGCGCTCTCACATCCTGGGTTCATCCTCGGGTCCCCAGAAAAACGGGTCGAGCAGCAAGCCTTCCCTCGGAATCTGCGCGACGGGCATAAGCCCCTGTTTGAGCTTCAGGCGGTGAATGGTGCGCAGGTGCACCAACGCCTCCCAATAGAGCTGGCGGAGCATTCCCGCCAGGGTATACGTGAATTTCGTCTCATCCTCGGGGTCTTGTGAGAGGCCTTCGTCGTGAAACGTGGAGACGTGCATCCAGAACCGGTATACCGGCAGGTCCGTATCCCCCATCAGCAACTCAGGCTTGAAAGTGCGGGTGATGGTCAGCACCTTCAACTCATCCGCACTCTTTCCCTCGGCGGCGCGCTCGGCGAAATGAATCGCCTCATCGAACTTGGGCAGCAAATCCTCGAGCTTCCAGTATTTCTCCTCATCCAGCCTGCGGTCGTACTGGTTGGGAGCCGCTTTGGTGAAATCGATCGGGTCCTCGAGCGGGCTCTCCGGCCAGAGGGTTTTTCCCCACATCTTGACCCACCAGAAGAAATAGGCGAGCGCCACGTGGCTTACCTGCCGCCTGATGCTCCAGCGCGACCACTCCTCGGACGGGTCCTCCCAGTCGAGCTGGGCGTCGCTCAGCCCTTCCACTTCCTGGTGATACATCGCGCGCAACGCCTGAAAATCGGGGACTCCCTCGCTCACGCCCGTCTCCTCCCGAATGAATGTTTCCCCATCATAAAACCGCCGAATTCCCCGCCGCTCTCCATACTCGCCGAACCGGGCGAGGGGGGCAACGCCCGGGCGCTAGAGAATCCTCAGATCCACACCCGTCATCTCGGGAGGCGGGGAGATATCCATCAACCCCAGCAGGGTGGGCGCCACGTCGCAAAGCGCGCCGCCCGGTCTGAGCGGTCCTTCGAACCCCGGCGCTGCGACGATGCAGGGCGTCTCGTTCAGCGTGTGCGCGGTGTGCGGACAGTCGTTTTCCGCATCCCACATCGTCTCGCAGTTTCCGTGGTCCGCCGTCACCACCGCCGCTCCGCCCGCTCGCTCCAGCGCTTCCAGAACGCGCCCGAGACAGGCGTCCACGAAGCCGGCGGCCCGCACGGCGGCGCTCTCGACACCCGTGTGCCCCACCATGTCGGGGTTGGCGTAGTTGAGAATAACGGCGTCATCCTCACCCCGCTCGATGGCGTCCAGGACCACTTCTGTTACTCCCCCCGCGCTCATCTCGGGCTTCAAGTCATAGGTGGCCACCTTTGGCGAGGGAACCATTTGCCGCCTCTCGCCTGGGGGCGGCTCCTCCTCGCCTCCGTTAAAGAAATACGTGACGTGCGGATATTTTTCCGTCTCGGCGACTCTGAGACACGTCCGCCCCGCATCGGCCAGGGCGTGGCAGAACAGGCCCTCCATCCTCAAAGGCGGGAAAGCGACGGGAAGAGTTAAGCGCTCGTCGTATTCCGTCATGCACGCGTAATGAACCGCAGGCCTGCCCGAGACGTCGAAGCCGTCGAACCCGTCTTCGGTGAAGGCGCGTGTGATTTGCCGCACCCTGTCCGCGCGGAAGTTTATGCAGATCACGGCGTCGCCGTCTCGAATCAACCCCACCGGACGCCCGTCCTCACCAAGAACCACCGGTTCGATGAACTCATCCGTAACGCCTTGCGCATAGGAGGCCTCTATCGCCTCGGCGGCGCTTCGGGCGCGCATTCCATCTCCCGCCACCATGGCGCGGTAGGCCCGCTCGTTCCTCTCCCACCGCCTGTCGCGGTCCATCGCGTAGTAGCGTCCGATGACGGTGGCGAGTTCGGCCCCCGCCTCGCGCCGCAGATTCTCCGCGTAGCGACAGACGAAGCCCAGCCCCGAACGGGGGGGCGTATCCCTCCCGTCGGTGAAGGCATGGGCGAAGATGCGCTCAATCCCGATTTTTCTGCCCAGCCGCGCCAGCGCCACCCCGTGGTCCTGAAGACTGTGCACGCCGCCGTCCGAAACGAGTCCGATGACGTGCAGGGCGCCGCCTTTGTCTTTGGCTTTTTGAATGCACTCAACGAACGGGAGGAGTTCGAAGAAATCACCCGCCTCAATGGAGCGGTCGATACGGACGATGTCCTGATCCACCACACGGCCCGCGCCCAGGTTCAGATGCCCCACCTCGGAATTGCCCATCTGGCCGTCGGGAAGTCCCACGGCACGCCCCGAGGTGACGAGGCGGGTGTGGGGGCGGTGAGTGAGCAGGGCGTCCATGGTCGGGGTTTCGGCCAATGCGACGGCGTTGTGGGCGCACTCATCGGAAAAGCCCCACCCGTCCAGAACGATGAGCATGACGGGGCGAGGGGAGTTCAACGGCTTCACACGACCTTTCCGGAAAAACGGCTATGCTTCTTCAGTTATCTGGAGTCGAAAACGCGGACGAATTGCAGTTTCGCTTTATCCCACCGCCAGAATTCCTCGAACGGGAACCGGTCGACGAGGAGCTTGCTTTTTTCTTCTCTGCCCTTGATGTTGAAAACGCGTTCCTCGTATTCCCTCACCCCCTTGAGAATGAGGGTGACGGGGTTGCCCGGTCCGTTAAAGCGAAAACGAACCTTGGCCCGCAGGTCTTCACGCCTTTGGACGGCCTGTTTTCGCGCGTCGTCCAGGTAGGTTTTCGGCCACTTCAGCTCATCTTGCAGGCGCGCGAACCACATCAGTTCGAAACGATTCTTCCGGGTCGGCTTGATGACACGCACGGCGTCGGAGTAGCGGCCGTCCGAACCCTCGCGGACGTTGACAATCAACTCATATGACCCGTCCGCCGTCAGATCGGCTATCTGGTAGGTAATCTGACGGCCCCGGCTCAAGTCGCTGTAGGATGCGAGCGGCTTGCGGGCGCTTTTCTCGTCATCCATCAGGCAGAAGGTGATGTAGTGGTCCTTGTCGTGATCCGACTGGATCACCATGAGGGTTTCGAGACGTTTGTCCGCATCCATGTTGATCGGGATGAAATCCACCGAGAAGGCGTAATTCTTGAGGTGATCCGAGGAAAGGTACCAAGGCCATTCGTTTTCCGGCAATGGACAGTTCGAGAGGGCGTTGAGCTGCACGTTCGAATCCGAGGAGAAAAGCTTGCGCACCAGACGCCAGTCCTGAGGCCTTTCCAATCGCTTGAGGTGAGCGACGATGCGAGAGACGCGCCTTTTCTCTATCGCCCCGGGGATCTCAAGCGTGGCCGCAGATGCCTCCATACTCCAAGCCGAAGCAAGGAGCCACACCATCAAGGCCATCCCCATGAGGCCTCTCATCGCATGCTCCTTAACAAGCAGCACCCTATCAAGCAATGTCGATTCACCATTCTACAATAAAAATACCAATAATGCCTAGGGCCGGAGCAGCACCTTCATTATGCCCTTTTCGTGGGCTTTTTCAAGCGCCTCGGGCGCATTTCGCAAGGGATAGCGCCCGTGAATCATCGAGGACAGACCCAACTCTCCCGCTTCGAGCGCCCGGGTCGCCGGCTCGAAAGGACCGCAGCGCGAACCCAGGACCGTGATTTCATCCACCACGACGGAGGATAGATTCAGGCGAGCATCAGAGGCCACCGTGCTCTTGAGCACAACCACGCCCCGGGGTTTCGTTTTAGAAACAGCGAGGGAAAACCCATCCGCCGCACCCGTGGCCTCGATCACGACGGGCCATCTATCTCCACCGGAGCATGCGGCCTGCGCCGGTTCGCTCCAGGTAGGAATCTCATAAGGAGCGAGCAGCGCCATTTTTTCCGGGTGACGGCCCAGCAGACCCACTCTCGCCCCGGCGGCGTGCAGCACCTGGGTTTGCAGGAGGCCGAGCCTCCCGTCTCCGATCACCAGGACCTCGCGCTCAACGATTTCGGGGAACTGCTCGATCACCTCGAAGCAGGCGGCCAGAGGCTCGCAAAAAACGGCCGCCTCATCTTCCACGGCGTCAGAAATGGGGTATAAGTTCCGGCTCGGCAGACAGGTGTATTCCGCAAAGACTCCCGGGCGGTCGAGAATGCCCAAGACGCTTCTACCGGGGCAATGCCGCTCCATTCCCCGCGCGCACCAGGCGCAGCTTCCGCATCCGCAGTTAATCTCGCCCACGACCCTTCGCCCGAGAAGCGGGTGCGCTTCCGGCCCCGCCACCTCGCCCACGAACTCATGGCCCAGCACGCCCCGGAAATTCATGTACCCGCGAATGAGTTCCAAGTCGGTGGCGCAAATACCCGCGAGCCTCACCCGGATGAGCGCTTCGTCCGCAAGCGGCTCAGGGCGCGCCACCTCCTCGAGAGATGAACCGCTCTCCCCCAGCACATAGGCAAGCAATGGGTGATCTCTTCCGTTTCAGGCGGCTCGGTTCGGTTCGGTTTTTTCGCGACTCAGCGCAATGATGCTCAGCGCCTCATTTTCGCGCTCTCAGGGCCTCCTTCACACGGCCGACTCCGAGATGCTCGGCGATAACGTCTTCGCGCGCAAGGAGTTCTTCGCTCTTACCCTCGAAGGCGACGAAACCCCGGCTCAGCACGTAGAAATAATCCCCCACCTCCAGCGCAAGAGAGAGGTTCTGCTCCACGAGGAGAATCGAGAGGCCATGCGTCCGGGTCTTCAGGATTCCGTCTCTGATGGAGCCGACGAGGCTGGGGGCGAGTCCCTCGGTCGGCTCGTCGAGCAGAATCAGCCGTGGCCGCGCCACCAGGGCGCGCGCGATCACGAGCATCTGCTGCTCACCGCCGCTCAAGCTCCCCGCCAGTTGTCTGGAGCGCTCTTCGAGAACGGGGAAAAACGCCAGCGCCTCGCTGACGCCGTTCGCGTCCGAGCGAGGGCTCGCCTGCGCGGCCACGCGAATGTTCTCCTCCACACTCAAGGAACCGAAGGGCCGCCTGTCCTCGGGCACGTAGGAGACTCCCATGCGAGCAACCTGGTGGGCCGCCATGGCGTCGATGCGCTGCTCCTCGAAGAGGATTTCGCCTGAGGTGGCGGGCGTGAGCCCCATGATGGTCTTGAGCGTCGTGCTCTTGCCGGCGCCGTTGCGCCCGATGAGGCAGACGATTTTGCCGGAGCCCACCTCGAGATCCACGCCGTGGAGAACGTGAGCGGTCCCGTAATGAACGTGGAGCGAGGAGACTTTGAGCATCAATCCTCTCCCACTTCGACGGCCCCGAGATAGGCGTCTTGCACCTGGGGGTCCCGGCTGATTTGCTCGGGCGGACCCTGGGCGATCACCCGGCCCTGCGTCATCACGGTGATCGTATCCGAAATCGAGAGAACCACCTCCGTATCGTGCTCGACCAGCAGGACGCTCGTGCGGTCCGCAATTTGCCGAACCAGTCGGGCGATGCGCTCGGTCTCCGTACGGGACATGCCCGCCGTCGGCTCGTCGAGCAGCAGGACCTCGGGGTTGAGCGCCAGGCCGATCGCCACTTCGAGCACCCGCTTGTCTCCATGCCCCAGCTCCTCGGGCCGCAAATGGGCCTTCTCGATCAGCCCGACCACCTCCAGCGATTCCTCCGCGTCTTCGCTCGCCGCCCGGCAGGCGCTCGCCTTGCGGAAGAAGTCGAAATTCAGCCCCTCGCGGGAGCGCGCCGCGAGTTCCACGTTCTCCCGGGCGCTCAATTCACCGAAGACCTGGGTGATCTGGAACGTCCGGACGATTCCCTCTTTCACCAGCTTGTGGGACGGCAGGTCGGTGACGTCGCGTCCCTTGAGAAACACCTTTCCGGCGTCGGGCTGGAGAAACCCGGTGATGCAGTTGAACAAAGTCGTCTTGCCCGCGCCGTTCGGGCCGATGAGCGAGTGCACCTGCCCGGCTTCGATGTCAAGGGACACGTCGTTCACGGCGTGCAGGGCGCCGAAGGACTTGTGGAGGCCTTCTATGAGGAACGCGCTGGCCAAAGTCGTCTCCAGATTCTCTCGGCGATGCCCCCGATTCCCGACGGCATGAAGAGCACGGCGAGCACGAAGGCGAGCCCGAAGGAAAACTGCCACGCCCGGTACATCGTCGTGACCTGATCGCGGATGAATATGAAGCCGATCGCCCCGATGACCGGGCCGAACAGCGTTCCGATGCCGCCTAGAATCGTGATGGCCAGTATGTTGCCCGACTCGATCCAGTAGAGCGACATCGGGTTCGCGCCCGCCTTCAGGAAGACGAAGAGCGTTCCCGCCACGCCGCCCGTCATCCAGGAGATAATGAGAATCACCAGTTTGTGCCGCCTCACGTCGATGCCGATGGCGGCCGCCCTGTCCTCGTTCGCGCGGATCGCCAGCAGGGTTTTGCCGAACGGAGACTCCACCAGCCTCCTGAGGAGAAGATAGCAGACGATGAGCGAGACGGCGGTGAGGAGGTACAACTCCTCGCCGGGCTCCACCTCCCGGCCGAACAGCGTGGGGAGCGGAACGCCGATGAGGCCGTCCAGTCCGCCAGTGAACGAGCGCCACACGACGGATATCTGGAACAAGACCTGGCAGATGCACAGGGTGAGTATCGCGAAGGCGATTCCCGAGAGGCGCGTTACGACCAGGCCGGTGAGGAATGCCACTGCCGCGGCGGCGATGATGGCTACGGCGGTCGAGAGGAAAAAATCCGCAGATACGTTCATGGCGAAAATCCCCGCGGCATAGGTCGCGAAACCGAAACTCGCGGCGTGTCCGAACGAGACCAGCCCCGTGTAGCCCACCAGCAAATCCAGGCTCATCGCCCAGATGCCGAAGATCAAAGCCTCTGTGAGCAGGGTTATGAAAAACGGGCTGGCGCCCAGAAACGGAACCGCCAGCACCAGGAGCGCAGAGCAGGCGAGCAACACCTGCGTCGCGACCTCCCGCGAACGGGTCCTCGAGGCGTCCGGCGTCAGGTTTTCCACATCAGGCGATGCGGCCACGACCGAAAACTCCTCTGGGCCGCAGCACCATGATCGCGGCCACGACCAGGAATAGAACCGCGATGGCCCACTCTGCGATGTAGCCCCCGCCGATGGATTTCGCCAACGCCACGATGAACGCCCCGACGGCGGTTCCCGGTAAATGGCCGAGGCCGCCCAGGATCACCGCCAGGAACGAGTCGATGATAATGCCCATCCCCATCTCCGGCTCGACGGAAAAGATGGGAGCGCCGAGCGCGCCGGCGAACGCCGCGAATCCGGCCGCACCCCCGAATATGCTCGTCAGCAGCCAGCGCGTGTTGATGCCGAGCGCCTCGGCCATCTCGTTGTCATCCGTGATGGCGCGAATCTTGAGGCCCACCGGCGTGAACTGAATGAAGACGAAGACCAGCCCCGTCACCACCAGCGAGAGCGCCGACGCAAAGAGCCTGTAGATGGGGAACTGATTGCCGAGGATGTCCACCGTGCCCTGGAAGATGACGGGCGGCTTGATCAGGGTGGTTTCGGTGCCCCAGAGATACTCGATAGCGCCCGTGATCATGAACGAAAGGCCAAAGGTCACGAGCAGGGTGTAGATTTCATCCCGGTTCCGGATCGGGGCGATCGTGAGCCATTCCATCGCGATGGCCAGGGGCACCACCACCAGCGGGGCGAACACCATCGCACTCCAGCCCAGCGAGGGCAGGAAGATGATGAAGAAATACCCCCCCAGGGCGTACAGCACCCCGTGCGCGAAGTTGACGACCCGGCCCAAGCCGAATACCAGGCTCAGGCCGAGACTCGTCAACGCCAGGAACGATCCGTAGATGATCCCGTTCAGCGAATTGACGAACAAGAAATTCCAATCCATCCCAATGGCTATTTCTTCAAATTACAGCCGAGCTTCTTCGCCGGCTCGAGCGTCTTGGACGCCGGAAGCGCCGTGACCGACTGCGCATACTGAGCGCCATACTTCGGTTTCTTGAGCTTCTCGATTCTTCCGAGAATCAGCGGAACCTCCGCCATGCGTCCATCCTTCTGGAAGCGCATTCTTCCCGCAGGAGCCTCTACGTCGAGTTTCTCGAGCGCCGCGACGATGGCCTTCCCGTCCGTCGAGCCCGCCTTCTCGATGGCGTTGAACAGGAGCTGGGCCGCCGTGCCCGCCTGGATGGCCTGCATCCCGGCTACGCGGCCGTGCATCTTGTAGTAGAGTTCGTTGAACTTTTTGGTCGTGGGTATCGTGTCCTCGAGACGCCACGCGCTCCACGCGCCCGCCGAGACGATGTGGGTCGACAACTCACCCAGCTTGGCGATGAGCCAGTCCGGCAGTCCGATGGGCGCCACCAGAGTCGCCTGTTTGGTCAGGCCGAACTCGTTGGCCTGCTGGATGAACTGCACGAGCGGCGTGCCCAGGGTGACGGGAATGACCACCGCCGTCGCGCCGGACGCGCGGACCTTGGCGATGAACGGCGCCCAGTCCGTCGTGTCGAGCGGCGCATACGCCTCGCCGACGTAATTCACGCCCTTGACGATCTTGACCGAGCGCGCCACCCGCCTGCTCCAGGGATAGTCGTGGCCCAAGGTGAACCACTTCGCGGTCTTGAACTTCGGGTTGTCTTTGATGAGCGAGTCCATCGCCACGATGGCCATCTGGGGCGTCGGGTTCGTCTGGAACAGCCAGTAGTTACACTTCTCGCCCGTGATGACGGCGGAGCCGCTGTTCGAGGTGATGATCGGCACGCGCAGGCGATTCGCCACGGGCAGGAGCGCCAGCGCTTCGAGCGTGCTGGTTCCCAGAATCGCCGTGACCTGGTTCTTCTGGACGAGCTTTGTCGCCTTGGTGACCGCCACCTGCGCATTGACCAGGCTGTCCTCCAGAATCAGTTCGATGGACCGGCCCATGACGGGTCCGTGCATCTTCACGGCCGTCTGGATGCCCGTGGTGATTTCGTCGCCGATGGGCTTGAGCTTTCCGCTCAGAAACGACAGCACCCCGATTTTAATGGGATCTTTCTTTGCGGCGAAAACGGGGGAACCGAAGGCAGTGATGAGCGCGAAAGACGCCACCGTGAACACCACCGCAAGACGAGAAACGCTGAACCATCGCATTCGGGTATACGTCAATCTCGTTGCCATTACATGATCCTCCCTAGCTTCCGATTCCGTGAATTCAGAGTGCGGACGCTGGGACCTGCCCGTTTCCGCACAAACAGAGAAGAAAGTTTGAACCTTTCCCCCGGAATGATTCCGGTGCGGTTCACGTAAGCAATATGGCAATATGTATGTTCGCAATATACAGGAAGCCCCCCACCGGCACAACAAGTGAATATGCGGCCTGTCGTCGCCCGCGCGCACCCCGGCCTCCGTCCGAAATGCGCAGGGCGAGTTTGCCGCCGGCACGAGAAACTATCGGGCAGCGGTGGTATGAATCGAGGCTTGTTTTGGCGTAACCTTCATGCGCCGACGAACCGCGCCCGCAGAAAACGGGTATGACGCCTGACTGTTTCAGGCTGCGGCGTTATTTATTCGGAGAGATTCGTTTTGCTTCCAAGGTTCATCATATACGCGCTTTTAGCGTTGTTCCTCATCGGCGTGGCGGACTATGTGTATGGGCGTGCGGTCAGAAACAAGATTTTGCCGGGCACGATTACGGCCTCGCAGTCGAGCATCGTCGTTCCCATTACGTGGATCTGGGCGCAGCTCGACGGAAGCTACGCCTGGACGCCCCCCGCCTTCCTGGGCATCGGCGCCGCTTTTTTTACGTTCATCGGCTTTTGGAGCTTCATGCGAAGCGTGGAACTCGGAGAGACGAGCGCCAGCACGCCCATCTACCGAATGAGTTTCGTCGTCACCGCCATGCTCGCTGTGTGGTTTCTGGGTGAATCCATCACGCTCCCCAAAATCCTGGGGCTGGTCCTGACCAGCTGCGCCATTTTCCTGTTCTCGGACTTTCAACGGAGGAGCTTCTCCGCCGACAAGCTCGCCTCCGTCCTGTGGGCCGTCGTGGCGATGGTGGCCGTCGGCCTCGTAAACTTCATCTACAAGCTCGGCGTCTCGGGCGGAGTGTCGCCGATCATGTTTTTGCACAGCCAGGCGGTTTTCTTCATCACCACCGCGTACATCTACTCGTTCGCCGTGCAGGGGGGACCGCAGTTTTCGAAAAAAGGCTGGGCGCACGGACTCGCGACCGCCGTCTGCTTCATATTCGGGAACACCTCGCTACTGGCCGCGTTCCGGGAGGGTGAGGCCACCATCGTCTCGCCGATCGTGCAGTTGAGCTTCATCGTGACCACAATCCTGGCCACCTGGCGGCTGTCCGAGAAGATGACGGTGAGAAAATCCCTGGGGCTGGCCGCTGCGGTGGGAACCATCGTCGCCTTCACGCAGTAACACGAATAGCCGACGACTCCTTCATTCGGGCGGGGAATGCGAGAGACTCAGGGAGAAGCGGAGGGCAACGTCGCTTGAGCTCCTGGCATGGCGCGCTGCGCGCCGAGCGCCGCCTGGCGAAGCGCGTCCACGTCCGCGCTCGCGGCGTCCTTCAAGACGGTCAACGCCAGCTCGAGGACGGCGTCTTTTTTCTTCTCATCGGTTTTTTCTTTCTTGTAGAGCGAGGACTTCATCTCACGCCTGCGTTCCCGGATCTCCTTTTTGGTGAGCGGCTGAGGCCCCGCCTCGACATCGGGCTGGATACCCTTCTCGTGAATCAGGCGGCCGAGCGGGGTGTAGTATTTCGCCGTCGTCAGCCGGACCGCCGCCTCGCCCCTCGTGGGGATGATGGCCTGAACGGAGCCTTTGCCGAAACTCGTCCTGCCGATGATCAGGGCACGATCCAGATCCTGCAAGGCGCCGGCCACAATTTCGGAAGCGCTCGCGCTGCCCTTGTTGATCAACACGATCAAGGGCTTGTCCACCCATACGCCGCTGCCACGAGAGCGGAAATACACCGTTTCGCTGCGCCTCCGCCCCCGGGTGAAGACGACCATGCTTCCATCGGGCAGAAACCGTTCTGATACCTGGACGGACTGGCGGAGAAAACCACCGGGGTTGTCACGCAGGTCAAGAACGATTCCCCTGACTTTCTTGCGAATCAACTCGTTGAGACCCACGTCCAGTTCCCGCGTCGTGCGTCCATGAAAGGCCGTGAGGCGCAGATAGCCGATCCCGCCCTCTTTCACCTCCGTCTTCACGCTGCGAATGCTGATGATGGCGCGGCGAAGCGTCACGTTGCGGGGCTCGGGCCAACCGGCGCGCGAAATCAGTAAATCGACCGTCTTGCCCGCGGGCCCTCTCATGCGGCGCACAACCTCGGAAAGCGGCATTTCCGCCGTGATCGCGCCGTCGATTTCCAGAATCACGTCCTCGGATTTGAGGCCCGCACGATGCGCGGGCGTGTCATCGATGGGCGAAATGACGGTGAGCTTCTTGTCCCGCACCGTGATGATGACGCCCACCCCACCGTAGCGGCCCGTATGCTCCACCCGCATCTGCCTGTAGGACTCGGGCGAGACGAACGTGCTGAAAGGGTCGAGAGAACGCAGCATGGAAGTGAGCGCGGCGTACATGACTTTCAACCCGCCCTTTTTTTCCTTCTTGTCATCCTCGGCGTTTTCCATCGCGAACCGGTAGGCGCGTTCGAACCCGCCCAGCCCGCCGTCGGTGTCTCCCCTGAGGCGAACGAGCAACTCCTGCTTCCCCGCCTTGAGGAGAACCTCGTCACCCGCCTTCTCCTCGAAATCGAAGTGCCCCTCGCCCGCGCTTTTCTTGAGGCCTTCCAGACCCGCGACGTACATTTTCCTGAAATCGGGTGTGCGCGTATAACTATCGTCGACTTTCTGCATGACCTCATACAGGAGAGCGATGGCCTCTTCCTGATCGCTGGAGAGCGAAAAGACGATACTCGCGGAGAGTACCGCAACGGAAAGGATGAGACATATCGTAAGATGCTTTACGCGCCGGGCGCCGCCTGCGCAGGAGAGAAGAAGACGAAAAAAGCGAATGCGCCTTATCGACATGGGCCGTTCCAATGGTTAGGGTTCACCGGATGGCTTCACATGGGGCATCATACCACAGCCCGGGGAAAGTATCGCTTCAGCGTTTCCAGGTGAAAGACAGGTTCCTTAGGAAGGATTCCGCGATGATCTCCATCGTCGTGCCCGTACTCAATGAAGCGCCCAGGCTGTCCCCCATGTTCGACATGCTCGACGCCCAGCCGGGGGAGAAGCAGATCATCCTCGCCGACGGGGGCAGCACGGACGACACGCGCGACGTGACGGGCGGGCGCGCCCTGATCGTCGAATCGGAACCCGGCCGCGCGCTCCAGATGAACGCGGGCGCGGCTTTGGCGGAAGGCGAGACGATCCTGTTTCTACACTGCGACACGAGGCTGCCCACAGAGGCGTTGCGGGAAATCGAGGACGTCATGCGCGCGGGCGACGTGGCGGGCGGAGGCTTCCTCCACAGCTTCGATCGCGACGACAACTTCAGCCGCTTCATCAGCTTCAGCGCCAACACGCGCGCGAAGATCGCGAAACTCTTCTTCGGCGATCAGTGCATCTTCATCCGGCGCGAGGTCTTCGAGCGCATGGGCGGCTACGCCGACATGCCCCTGTTCGAGGACTGGAACCTGAGCCGGCGGATGCGCGCGTTCGGGCGGGTGGCCGTAATCGAGACGCCCGTCGTCACCAGCGGGCGGCGCATCGAGGTATGGGGCAAGCCCAAGTGCCTTGTCATCTGGTGGGGGCTGAGCATCCTCTTCGCGCTGGGCGTCTCCGCCGAGCGCCTCGCCCGCTACTACGCGCACGTGCGCGATGCGTGATGCGCGCACTTTCACTGATAACCTTGCATCCCACTGCCCAGGGGATGATATATTGCGCGTAAATTCATCACCCATTCGCAGATAGCGATTGAAAAACCTCATCCGCGCGGGTCATGAATCGGGCGCGGGTGACGGCGGGAGGCGAGGAATGCGATTCGCGGTCGATACGGGCGGGACGTTCACCGACCTGGTGCTCGAGGACAACCGGGGCCGCCTCCACATGTTCAAGGCCCCCACGACGCCCCAGGACCCGGTGGAGGGCATTCTCGCCGCGATAGAGTCGGCAGCCGTTGCCCTCTCGACGAGCACCGAGGATCTCCTCGCCCAGGGCGAACTCTTCATCCACGGCACCACCCACGCCACCAACGCCATCGTGACGGGAGGCACCGCGAAGACCGCCTTTCTCACCACGAAGGGACACCCCGACATCCTCGTGCTGCGCGAGGGCGGGCGCATGGAGCCGTTCAACTTCCTGGTGCCGTTTCCCAAGCCCTACATCCCGCGCGCGCTCACCTACGAGGTGCCCGAGCGCATGGGCGCTGACGGGGGCGTGTATGAGCCGCTCGATGAGGCGGGCGTCCTCGGGATCATCGAGGAGTTGAAAGAAAAAGAAGTCGAGGCCGTGGCCGTCTCTCTCTTGTGGTCCACCGTGAACCCTGCGCACGAGATCGGCGTGGGGCGATTACTGAAAAAACACCTGAAGGGCGTTCCATACACCCTGTCCCATGTTCTCAACCCGATCCTGCGCGAATACCGCCGGGCGTCCTCGACCTGCATCGACGCCTCTCTCAAGCCACTGATGTCGCGCTACATCGGCGGGTTGCAGGAAAGGCTCAAGGCGGCGGGCTTCGGCGGGCGGCTCTTGATGCTGACGTCGAAGGGCGGCGTGATGGACGCGGGCGAACTCGCCGAAGCGCCCATCCACTCGGTGGGTTCGGGGCCTTCGATGGCGCCCATCGCGGGCAGGCACTTCTCGCGCGCCGACGCCAGGGCCGCGACGGCCATCGTGGCCGACACCGGCGGCACCACCTACGACGTAAGCCTCGTGCGCCGGGGCGAGATACCCATGTCGCCCGAAACCTGGCTCGGCCAGCGCTACCGGGGGCACATCCTGGGCTTCCCCTCGGTGGACGTGAAGAGCATCGGCGCAGGGGGCGGCAGCATCGCCTGGGTGGATGAGGGCGGACTCCTGCACGTGGGGCCGCAGAGCGCGGGCGCTGAGCCCGGACCCGCCTGCTACGGCCGGGGCGGGGCGCGGCCCACCTTGACGGACGCCTCGCTCGTTCTGGGCCACATCGACCCGGATTATTTCCTGGGCGGCGCGATGACGCTTAAGCCCGCAGAAGCCGAAAAGGCCATCACCAGGGACGTGGGCGAACCGCTGGGACTCTCCCTCCAGGAGGCGGCCTCGGCCATCCTGCGGCTTGCGACGGAGAACATGGTGGGCGCCATCGAGGAGATCACCATCCACCAGGGCATCGACCCCAGGGGTGCTGTGCTGATCGGCGGCGGCGGCGCGGCCGGGCTGAACTCGGTCGCCATCGCCAAGCGGCTCGGCTGCCAGGGCCTCGTCATCCCGGAAGTCGGTGCCGCGCTCTCGGCCGCGGGCGCGATGATGAGCGACTTGCACGCCGATTACCGCTCGATGTTCTTCACCGTCACGGACCGGTTCGACTTCAAGGGCGCGAACGCGACCTTGCGAACGCTCGGCGACAGGTGCCGCGCGTTCATCAAGGGCCCCGGCAAGGGAGCCGTCGAGAGCGCGACGGAGTTCTACGTCGAGGCGCGCTACAAGCACCAGATATGGGAGATCGACCTGGGATTGCCCATCAACCGCTTCCGCTCGAAAAAAGACGTGGAGCGCACGCGGGCGGCATTCGACGAGGTGCACGAGGAGGTGTTCGCCTTCCGTGATCCGTCGTCTGAAGTGGAGTTCGTCGGATGGCGCGCCGTGGCGCGGTGCAAGCTGAGAAAGGGCCGCTTCGGCAGGCTGGTGCGCGAGGCGATCCACGAGACGACGCTCCCCAAGCGGCGGGAGGCCTATTTCGCGGGCAAGGGACTCGTGAACGCGCGCGTGGCGGCGTTCGACTCCATGAAGGCGGGCGAGGCGATGCGCGGGCCGGCCATCATCGAATCGCCGTTCACGACGGTGGTCATCGACCCCGGCGCCAGGGCCGAGCGCACGAGAAGCGGCAGTCTTTTCATCACGCTCTAGGAGCAGGATATGGCGAGAGCAAAAACGAGACGCGCGAAGCAAAAGACGAAACTCGACCCCATCACCCTGGCCGTGCTGCACAAGCGCTTCGACGCCGTGACGACCAAGATGGCGAACACGCTCCTGCGCACGGGCCGCTCGGGCGTGCTGAACCTCGCGCGCGATTTCTCGACCTCCGTCGTGACGCGCGAGTGCGAACTGCTCACAGGCGCGGAATCGCTCCCCATCCACCACCTGAGCGGTGCGGACCTCATGGCCCGCTCCATGATGGATCTGCACCCGAACCTCAAACGCGGCGACGCCTATCTGCACAACTCGCCCTACCACGGCTGCTCGCACCCGGCGGACCACACCATCCTCGTGCCCGTCATCGACAAGCGGGGCGAGCACCAGTTCACCGTGTGGGTGAAGGCCCACCAGGCGGATTGCGGGTGCAGCCAGCCCACCACCTACATGGGCCACGCGCGCGACGTGTACGAGGAGGGCGCGCTCATCTTCCCGCCCACCAAGGTGCAGGAGAACTACGAGGACAACGAGGACTTCATCAACTTCTGCCGGATGCGCATCCGCGTGCCCGAGCAGTGGTACGGCGATTACCTCGCCATGATCGGCGCGGCGCGCATCGGCGAGCGCGAGGTGCTCGCCATGGGCGATGAGTACGGCTGGGAGACGCTGCACGATTTCTCCAAAGAGTGGTTCGACTACAGCGAGAAGCTCATGATCTCCGCCATCCGGAAACTCCTCACCGGCGAGGCCACGACCCACAGCACGCACGACCCCGTGCCCGGCACGCCCGAGGAGGGCATCCCCATCACCGTGCATGTGCGGATCGATAACAAAAAAGCCGCCATCGAAGTGGATTTGCGCGACAACCCCGACGCCATGCCCTGCGGCCTGAACCTGAGCGAGGCCTGCGCGCGCACCGGCGCCATGATCGGCGTGTTCAACAGCATCGACGACATCGTGCCAACCAACGCGGGCAGCTTCCGGCGGATCAACGTGCTGATCAGAGACGGCTCCGTCGCAGGAGGCGGCAAGCACCCCACCTCGATGTCGGTGGCCACCACCAACCTCGCCGACCGCGTCACCAGCCCGGTGCAGCGCGCCTTCTCGAAGATCCAAGACGGCATCGGGCTGGCTGAGTGCGGGCCGATTTTCCCGGCTTCGATGGGCGTCATCTCGGGCTTTGATCCGAGAAACAACAACGAACCCTTCGTGAACCACCTGTTCCTGATGGTCACCGGCGGCGCGGGCGCAGGGAAAACCGACGCCTGGCTCACCATCCTGCACGCGGGCAACGCGGGCATGTGCTTCGTGGACAGCATCGAGCTGGACGAGCTCCACTTCCCCATCTACATCAAGACGCGCAGGCTCATGCCCGACACCGAGGGCGCGGGGCGGACGATTGGCGCGCCTTCGGGCTATTGCGAATACGGCCCCGTGGGCGGGGGCGACCTGGAAGTTGTCTACGTGTCTGACGGCGCGATAAACGCATCCAAAGGCACGCTGGGCGGGCTGAACGGGGCGGCGTGCAAGAACTTCCTCATGCGCGCGGACGGAACGCTGGAGAACCTGCCCGCCTGTGCGGACATCATCCTGAAACCCGGCGAGAACGTGGCGTCCTACTGCACGGGCGGGGGCGGCTACGGCCCGCCGCACGAGCGGCCCGTCGAGAAAGTCCGCGAGGACGTGGAGGAGAAGTGGATCACCAGGGAGCGCGCCTGGAAGGTCTACGGCGTCGCGGTCGACGACGCGGGCCAAGTGGATATGGCCAGGACGAAGCGGAGAAGGAAGCGGTTGGGTGGGGGGTAGGGGGCGAACTCCCGCAATTCTCTCAATTCAACGAATTTAGCGAAGTCCAGTTTTGAAAGACTGACTAACAGAAAACCTCGGAACAATTGGTTTGCTACGCACTAAATTCATTAGATCCCAGTACATCGCCTTGGCAAGTGGTTTACAAATCGACTTAGGAATATTGTAACTGTATCGCATGATGTTCAACGAATCATCAAAATAGGGATCATGAGCACGAGAAAACTCCGATTGCAGATACACATGTATGGCCCAACGAATTTCATTAAATAACCCGGCTATCTCACTCGATTGATAGTTAAAAGCGTGATCGTGAAACCATTCTTTAAATTCCGACAAAATGAGATAACATTCCTCAACTGTCCGTTGGTGGCCATTAGCTTTTAGAATTCTCTGGATCTTTTTGGTATCGGCCTCAAGTCTCGTGAAATTGTGTTTCAAAAGATTTCCGGTTATTTTCAGTGCATCAAATCGTACCACCCGCATATCGAGTTCTAATTCGATAGAAGAGAACCATACCTTCTCTAATACTGTTTCACCTTCAAGCCAGTTGGAAAAGTTCTCTACAGCCACAAGTAAATTCTTCGTATCACTACCTAAATGTGGCTCGTTGCAAATCCTTCGAAGATAGTAGAGGTGAGATTGTTCCGAATTCCTTACTTTTGCAGGTACTGTTGGCAAACCGAACGGTAACGAACCCTTACGCCTAGGTTGCGGTAATGACAAAAAATCACACAGTAGGATATTGAACAATTGAGCGCTCTCAGAGGTGCTAAACAAAAGACCGATGTTTGAGAAAGTCTCAGGTTTTCGGAACATGGCAAAGTTGACCATTTCATCGATAAACCCACATATCGCATTCAAGATGATCACTTCTTGCTCAACCCTATTGTATTCGCTCAAGTGCCATAAACTCCTGTCGATGGATCGTCGGACTTCGTATTTTGATGATTGCGACCGGCGATTGCGATTGCTCCCAAGTAGTTGGCTGAGATTGCAAAAGGACGTAAGTATCCTCCCCCGTCTCTTGTGCTAGCCATCACGCGGCTCGGCCCCTGCGGCGCGCTCGCTTCTGATAGGCAACGCTCGGCCAATAGCAGGTGATGATTTCGCCGCCCTCCATGACGACCTTGAGACCCCTCAAACGCTCGAATCGCCGGACCTCATGCTTGAGCGCGGAAATCTCCCGGTTCGCGTCCGCGCCGTTCATAACCTTCAACTTCCTCATGCGATCGATCCACTTGATCTTGTCCTTCAAATCGTCAATCTCACGGTCCGCGTCGGAATCCCTCATAAACCACTCGACGGGACCGATCTGCGTCCCGCAAGTCAGAACCTCTACTGCGTCTTCGTCCCGAACCGCCCGCTGGCTCATGCGGATCTCGGCGTGGTTGGTGATTTTGTAATCAGGCATTTTGGATGTCTCCTTCGCCCGGCGATTCGATATTGATATCGAGACTATCTACCCAGCGTTCCCACTTGTCCCAATCCTCGTTCGGCACTTTATCTTCGAGCCACTTAACGCGCTCGGAGACGGCGCTTTCATCTTCTTCTCCTTGCTCAAGATAGGGCGAGGGAGGTTGAAGGCGATGCGGAATGTCTCGGAGGCGCGTATACCCCCGGGAAAGGGCATAGCCCGCGCGAGTGGAGCCGCCCGTGATGCGTTCTTGGAAACCCTTGAAAAGAGGGGCCTCATGAAATACGTCCCGTTCTACTTCTAGCTCTAGGCTTCCTCCATAAGGATAGAAATGGATTTTTTCGTGATTGACGGCATCGTTTTCGGGGCCTAGATTTTTCGCCTGCTCGATCAGGAAATCGTTGAAGGGGCTGTTGCTTTCATCGAAGTAACTCTCATCCGCTGCCAGACACTCATGAAATACGTCTCTGGCAAATACGTCTCTCTTGTCTATGGAATTTTCCTCGCCTTCCACGCAATCGTCATGGCGGGACCAGTGAGGCACCATGTATTTGGGGACATTTTGCTCATAGGTTTCCCATTCCATTTTCATCTTTTCAAGGCGGCGGCGGCGTTCTGCGAGACTCATCTCGGCGAGAAGGGTGAAGAGCAACGGGGCCGCATAGACAAGACTATTCATATCAACGCCGTAGCGATTCTTCACCAAGTCGTAGGCAAGAATCGTTTCACCATCGAGGAGCAGTTTTTCAACTCGTAAGCCGAGCTTTTGGAGTTCTGCTCTTTTTACGGCTTCGGTGTCAGGAGCCTCGGCCAGAATCTCGGCTTTGACGCGCAGAACCTTGGCGATTCGCTCTACCGTGCTTACTCGCGGTTCTCCTTTGCCACCCTCGATGTGGGCAACCGTTTTCTTGTCGATGCGCGCTTCATCTGCCAGTTCCTGCTGGCTCAACCCCCGTTCTTTGCGCAGTTTCTGTAGCGTTTTTGGCTGTATCTTCAACTTACAAGAACCTCCATTTTGCTCCCTATCCTTCTGACCGGGAATTTTCCCTTATAAGAAAGAAACCAGCGCCCAGGTGCATAACGCCACTATGGAACTCAGTCCGGCGAAGAACATTACACCCAAAGCAAAGGCGAGCAGGATGATGAATCCCCACCCGATGTAGCATGGCCAAAGCAGTAAATTCATCTTCAAATTCTCCTCCGCAACGGATATTTTCGCTCATTTCCTAACTCCCAGCATTAAATGTAACTTTTTATGAGGAGTTTGTCAAATTTATTTTTCTTTTAAGAAGTAAAAGGGTAATTATTCAATGTATTTTAGAGAGAGCAAAGACAATAGCCCCCAGTTTCGCCCCGACCTCAGCAAAAGCGGGCGGACACACGGGTCCGCCCCTACGGTCTTCGCCGGAATGACGGGCGAGAGGCAGTAAACCCTCCCTGATTACAAACTCTCCCTCCTCGCAAGGAATCGATCTCCCCCTTCCCCATCACACCAAAGGGCGGTATCATGCCTGGAAAAATCGAGACGTAACCTTTATCAGGGACTTCTCGCTTTCGGTGCGATCCGGAAGCGCCGCAGGGAGGAAACACCCATGAAGCTAAAGGACAAGGTCGCCATCGTCACGGGCGGCTCGCAGGGGATCGGCGAGGCCATCTGTCGCCGCTTCGCGGAAGAGGGCGCGAAGGTCGCGGTCGTGAACCGCACGGCGGAAACGGGAGAGGCGCTCGCGGCGGATATAGGCGAGGCGGCCCGGGCGTTCCCGTGCGACGTATCCAAGAAGTCGGCGGTGGACGCCATGGTGGCGGACGTGGTGGAGGCGTTCGGCACGGTGGACATCCTCGTCGGCAACCACGGCATCATGATCAACAAGGAAGTCGAGGCCTACTCCGAGCAGGAGTGGGACGACATCATCGACATCAATCTCAAGGGCAACTTCCTGCTCTCACAAGCCATCGTGCCCATCATGAAAGAGAAGAGCTACGGGAAGATCGTCTTCATGGCCTCCATCGCCGCGACGCACGCCTTTCCCAACGCGGTGCCCTACTGCGCGAGCAAGGGAGGCGTCTACATGATCACGCGCGCGCTGGCGGCTGAGATTTCCAAGTGCGGCATCAACGTGAACTGCATCTCGCCGGGCAACACGGCCACGCCGCTCAACCAGCACCTGCAGGACGACCCCGAGTTCGTGAAGCTCATGGCGAGCTACACCCCCACGGGCCGGGCCTACATCACCACGGCGGAGATGGCGGGCGCGGCGGTGTTCCTGGCGTCAGACGACGCGAGCGCGGTGCACGGCCTGGACCTGATCGTGGACGACGGCTGGTGCGCGATCTGATCGCCGGCTGAACAACCGATATGACAGGCGCGCTCAAATCCATCACGACCCCCGCGCTCGAAATCGGCTATCTGGAGTCGGGCGACGAGACGGCCCCGCCCGTCATCCTGGTGCACGGCTTTCCCGACGACGCGAGAACGTGGGACAGGGTCGTCCCTATTCTCAACGACGCGGGTTTCAGGACGCTTTGCCCCTACGTGCGCGGCTACGGCCCCACGCGCTTTCTCAATCCTGAGACGCCCAGAAGCGCCCAGTACACCGCTATCGCTTCCGACATCACGGCGTTCGCCGACGCGCTGGAACTCGAGCGCTTCACCCTCGTGGGACACGACTGGGGGGCGCGGGCTTCCTATTGCGTTGCGGCCATGCGGCCCAGGCGTCTGAATGCCTTGATCGTCAGCCCGGCAGGCTACGGCACGGGACGCCCCGCACAGCGGATGTCGGTCGATCAGGTGCGCGCGTACTGGTACCAGTGGTTTTTCTGCACAGGCCGCGGCCGCGATGCGCTCGAAGCGGACGCCGCCGGTTTCTGCCGCGAACTCTGGCGGACGTGGTCGCCGGGATGGGATTTCTCGGACGCGGAATATGAGGCCACCGCGCAGTCGTTCGGGAACCCCGACTTCGTGGACGTCGTCATGCACTCCTACCGCTACCGGTGGGGGTATGAGAAGCCCGACCCCAGATACGAGGACGCGGAGAGCTTCATGGCGGGGATGCCCCCCATATCGGTGCCGACCATTCTCGTGCAGGGCGCTGAGGACGGGGCGTCTCGGCCCGAGAGTTCGGAGGGTAAGGAGCGGCATTTCACGGGCGACTACCGGAGGATTCTCGTGGAAGGCGCGGGGCACTTCGCCCAGAGGGAGAAGCCCGACGCCTTCGCCGCCGCCATACTGGAAGCCATGACCGCCAGGACGGATGGATGAGCCTGTGTCTTATATCTGCTACGTGAACGGCGAATACGTAAAGGCCGAAGAAGCCAGGGTCTCCGCCTTCGACCATGGGTTTCTCTACGGGGACGGCCTGTTCGAGTCCATGACGGTGGTGAGCCGGCGCATCTTCCGGTTTCAGGACCATCTCGACCGCATGGAGCACTCGGCGCGCGCGCTCAGGCTCGAACTCCCGGAAGCGCGGGAGCGGATCGCCGAGATCGTCAAGGAATGCGTCCGAAGATCCCAAGTGAGCGACGTGTATCTCCGCGTCGTCATATCGCGCGGCGCGGGCTACCCCCTGCTCGACCCCAGGGTGACGGGCAAGGCGACGCTCGCCGTGCTCCTGCACGACCCGGCGCCTCCGCCCGAGACGGGTTCGAGCTACAAGGCCAAGGGCGCAGGACTCAGACTCAAGACGGCGGGGGTGCGCAAGGTGCCGTCTGAATCCTTCGAGGCTCGCGTGAAATCGCTCAACTACTTGAACAACGTGATGGCGAGAATCGAGGCCGTCGAATCAGGGTTCGATGAGGCGATCCTGCTCGACACCCGAGGTTTCGTGGCGGAAGCGCCGGGGGAGAACGTCTTCGTCGTGAAGGACGGCGTCCTGAAGACGCCCAAGGCGCATAACGTGCTCGACGGCATCACCAGGAAGGTTGTGCTCGAAATCGCAGCCGAGGCGGGGATTCCCGCGGAAGAGGCCGACC
>JAPOYD010000016.1 GCA_026706735.1 Nitrospinota bacterium
GGGTATTGAAGCGGCATAAATTTCTTCCTCGCTATATGGTTGTTCTTCTAAGGGCGCGCCGCAGCTTTATTCGACCGCGCCCGTCCGCTGTTTCAGGTCCTCATCGGTCACCGACCCCAGGTATTCGAAACCGCTCTCATCCAGCCCGCCCACGCCGATGTACCAGCCGGGGGCCGAGAGGTCTTCAGTGTCGTCGATGTTCGCGAGCCAGTGCTCCGTGGCGGCGGGGATGTAGTTCACGTCGCCTGCGAACACCTCCCCGCGGTCGTTCCCGATGCCCGCCAGGCCGCGGCCTCTCAGGATGTAGCATATCTCCTCGCAGTTGTTGTGGCGGTGCTTCATGTGAATGGTGTGGGGACCGAAGTAGCCCTGCATCCAGCACGAGCCCGCGCCGACGCTGCGGTTGAGCGGCTCGTTGAAGTAATCCTGCGTCCAGCCCTCCTCATGCGACACCTTGACGTGGGGCACCTCGTCGTTGTGCACGAGCGGATGCTTGAGAGCGGCGGCGCTCAGCGTGCGCGGAGCGGTGATGTCGGCCTCGGTGATATCGCCGAGGTAGACGCGGCCCGTGTCCTTCAGATAGGGAACGCGGTCGTAGAACCCGATGATGACCAGGGGATCGTGCCTGCCCAGGTTCACGAGCCAGTGCTCCACGCCCTTGGGAATCAGGTGGAAGTGGCCCGCGTGCACCTCGACGCGATCCTCCCCCGCTCCCGCCAGGCCGTGGCCGCTCACCACGTAATACTGCATCTGGCAGTTCTCGTAACGGTGCTTGTGGATGCGCTCGCCGGGGGCCAGGGTGGCGTGGTACATGATGGAAGAAGACCCCTCCTTTCCGCTGACGACGACTCTAAAATCGGAGACGTTCCAGCCCTCTTTCTCGTCGAGTTTCTCGGGCGTCACGTTGGCGATGCGGATGTATGGGTGTTCAAAAGCCATGACGACCTCCCTGTTCGCTGGAGACAAGCCCGCGGTGGTCTGCGGGCGTCAGTTCGCTATATCGATCACCGCCCGGAGCGTGCCGCCGTCTCCGCCTGAGTCGACGAACTCGAAGCCCGCCTGGATGTCGTCGAGCGCGAAGTGGTGCGTGACGAGGGGTTCCAGGTCGATCTGCCCGGTCGCCACCAGGCGGATGGCGCTCTCGAAATCCTCCGGCAGGCCCGCGCGCGAGCCGATGACGGTGAGATCCTTGAAGTAATAGGCCTGGCCCGGCACCCCGCCGACCTGTGCCGGGCCGATGCCGAACTGGAGAATCGCGCCGCCGGGCCGCACCATGTCGTAGGCCTGCACCATGGTCTCGGCGGCGCCCGCCGTCTCGATGACGATGTCGGCGCCCAGCCCGTCGGTGAGATCGCGCACGGCTTCCACCGGGTCCACCTCGCCCGCGGGAACGATTTCATCCGCACCGAGTTCTTTCGCCACCTCGAGCTTCCACTTGCTCCTCGTCACGGCGATGACGGAAGCCGCGCCAGAGACTTTCGCCAGCTGCGTATGGAGCAGGCCGCTGCTCCCCTGCCCCAGGACGGCCACGCGCGCGCCCGCGATGTAGGGCGCCTTCCTCTGGCTGTAGACCACCGTGTAGAGACCCACGAAGTTCGTCGCCGCGGCGAAGCTCACATGATCGGGAAAGGCGAAGGCTTCTGTCTCGCGCACGGCGATGTATTCGGCGAAGGTGCCGGGCACCTCGCGGCCTCTCAATCCGCCGTGCAGGCAGATGTTCGTCAGCCCGCGCACGCAATAGAAGCACGTTCCGCAACTCGAAAGGGGGTTCAGCACCACCCGGTCGCCCACTTTGAGACGCGTGACGCTCTCGCCGACCTGCTCCACCGTGCCCGTGCACTCGTGGCCGGGAATCAGGGGGATGCGCGCGGGCATCTTCCCCGCCCAGATGGATACGTCCGTGCCACAGATGGCCGAGGTCGCCACCCGCACCAGCGCGTGGTCTGCGGGCAGGCCGGGGTCGGGCTGATCGCCCACGCTCATCACGCGCGTTTTTTCAAGCAAAGCCGCTTTCATGAAATTCTCCGCCAGAACATGAGATTACGTTTCGGGAAATGGGAATCGCTTACGTCCAAGAATACGGCATTGCGCCGATATGGAAAAGCGCGGTTGGGGAACGCCCTTCCTTTGGGGCTGTGGAATAAGCCAGAAGGGAAGTGAACCACTCCCCCCTTGAGGGGGAGTAGAAGAAGCCGAGCGGTTTGTGCGAAGGCTGATTCGTGGGGGGGTATAGTTCTGAAAATTGGGGTTTCCCACCTAATAAGTAGGGACAGGTCGCGACCTGTCCCTACAAGATGTGAATGCGCTTTTGATCGTCATTCCGGCGCATGCCGGAATCCAGGGACTTTGCTTTTGTATTTGTCTTGTCGCTTTATCGTTTTTCCTGTTCGTCCTGCGATTCGGTATTCCCGTCTGCTCTGGATTCCGGCTTTCGCCGGAATGACGGTGGAGGGCCTCGTTTGGATTCCGTTCTGCGCCGGAATGACAGTTTGCGTTCTCAACTTGCCGGTGGGCTCTTCCCCTCACCGCGCCTCGAAGAAGCGGCGCACGGCGTGGTCGGGCGCGATGCGGCCCTCAATGGCGTCGCGCAGCCAGTCGGCCACCATGAGGTAGAAATCGGGCAGGCGTCCGCCCATCGTGTGCGCTTCGTTCTCATACACCCAGAGCTCCCTCGGGCCGCCCAGGAGGTCGAAGAGCCGCTCGGCGTCTTCGAGCGGACAAAGCTCGTCGAACTCGCCCATCGCGAGCAGGGTGGGGCACCTGATGTCGCCGGCGATACCCTCGAGCGTCATCTGTTCGGCCATGGCGTCGAACTCATCCTCGTCATGGATGTTGGACATGTACTTGTAGTTCGCCCGGTAGGCGGGCTTTCCGCCCTTGAAGATGGAGTCCTTCTGGAGATAGACGCCCATCGCGCCCACGCAGGCCTTGAGACGCGAATCGTGCGCCGCCACGCGCGGCCCCCAGTAGCTGCCCATGCTCCAGCCGTACAGGCCGATTCGCTCGGCGTCCACCTCGGGGCGTGATTCGAGATAGTCGATGGCCGCCGACCCCGCGCGCTCGAAATTGTCGAGCGTCACCCAGGTCTCACGCGTGTTGCTCTCCCCCTGGCCGGGGCCGTCGATGCTGAGCGTGGCGAGGCCGCGCCGCCGGAAGTGGTTGTGGTAGGGGTTCGGCAGGAACTCCTTGATGGTGTCCATCCCCGGCACGATGATGACGCAAGGCGCTTTCGGCACACCCGGCACGGTCTGCAGGATGCCCGGAATCGTCTTTCCGTTCTCGAAAGGAATCTCCACGCGCTCCACGGGGGCTTCGTCGAACAGCTCGATGAACTTCTCGTAGCAGGCGATCATCTTCGCGTAGAGTTCGAGCTTTTGGGGCGTGTTCTTGTGGATGACGCCGCAGGCGGGGCCGTAATAGAGCGCCGCGCGGTGGTAGAACTCAGCCGCCGACTCAAGATGGCCGGCGGCTTCGGCCTCTCTTGCGAGCGCTTCTTCCTGGGCGGCGGTGCGCGCCCACTCCTTGGGCACTTGGCCGGGCATCTTGATGCGCTCGGTGGTCCTCTTCACGTCGGCGGGCCGGAAGCCCCACTCCACGTACATCACCGAGCGGAAGGCGTAGACGTCGTGGACCTTGTAGAACTCCTCGGTCACCCACTGCTGGCCGCGGCGGCTCCCCTCGCTCACAAGAAATCCTACGTGCGGCGGGCGGGTGCCAGATGTTCGCGCATGAGCGCGCCGCCTGCGGAGGCTTCTCCCTCGAATCCCGCCTTCTGGAGCGTGTGCCACATGGCGGTGGTGTTGCTAGTGAGCACGGGTTTACCGAGTGCGGCTTCGAGAACGTCCACCGATTCGAGCGAGCGGAAGTTCGTGCAGCTGATGAAGATGCCGTCCGCCTCAGCGCAATCCACCTCTCTTGCCAGGGCTTCAGAGTTCTCGGGCGGCAGGAAGGCGGGGCACTCGACGTTCTGGCCCCGCTCGGCCACGACCTCGATTCCCTTGTCCTTCAGGAACACCGTGAGCCGCTCGTTCAGCCATTTTGGATAGGGCGAGGCGAGCGCCACCTTGGCGACGCCCATCTCGCGCATGGCCTCGGTGAGGGCGGTGGAGGTCGTGGTGGCGGGAACCCCCGTTCGCTCCTCGATGACCGCGATGATGTCCTCATCCATGCCCGGGCGCACAAAGCTGCCGCCGGTGCAGCCGAAGCAGATGGCGTCCAGACTCGCGTGGCCGAGCAGGTCGGCGAGTTCGGGCACCACCTCGATCATGTGCAGGAGGGTTTCCTCCTCGTCATCCGTGTGGGCGATGCGCGTGAAGTGGACCGATACGCCCTCGGGCGCCACGCGCTGGCATTCGTACTCCATCACCGTGTTCCAGGATGGAACGATGAAGCCGAGCTTTTTCTTCCAATCCGTCATGGGGATACCCTCCGGTGCGGGGAGTCGGAATCTGTTTGATGGGGAAATGATAATGAAGCCGAAGGTTTAAGTCCATCGACGCGCATACGTGATTCGGCGTATGTAGCTGGCCGAGGAGGGAGTCCGTAGGGACAGGCCTCTGTGCCTGTCCGTGGCCCCCGTGTCTGTCCTTGCGAATCCGCAACAGCAGATTGCCGTCATTCCGGCGAAAGCCCGGAATCCAGAACAGACCAGGATATCGAATCGCAGGATGACCACGAAAAACGATAAAGCGAAAAGACAAATTCAAAAACAAAGTCCCTGGATTCCGGCATTCGCCGGAATGACGAACAAAACCGCGCCGCCTCTTGTAGTAACAGCCCCTTCTCGGGGCTGTCCCACAGGTCGCGACTCGTCCTTGCGAACCCCCCTTGCAGAACGCCAACCAAACACTCCCCCTCTTACAGCATTGCCGAACAACGACAGAGAAAAAATTACTCCCCCCTTGAGGGGGAGTCGATGAGGTGAGGGTGTAAACCCGAAACCGAATC
>JAPOYD010000131.1 GCA_026706735.1 Nitrospinota bacterium
CACTCCCCCCAAGAGGGGGAGTCGGTTACCTAAGGGATTAAGCCCGCAAGCGAACCGGTGGGGGGTATAATTCAAAATGCGCGATAAAATTCGATTTACCCCCCACCGCATCAGCCTTCGCACAAATCGCTCGGCTTCTGCGTTGGGCTTTCCCCTCGGGAAGCCCAACCCTCAAGGGGGGAGTGATTGATTGGGGCCCTGTATGAGGGAGTGGTTCATTTCTTCTCGGTTTTTTCAACAGCCCCGATAGGCGAGGAACCGAGAACAGCCGCGCTTTTCGCCGGAAAACACGAGTTCAAGGAAAGATGAGAGATATTCGGACTAATCAGGAGCGTTCACTTTAGGGGATGGCACACATGAGCATCGACGGAAAAGAATTCAGAACCGCCCTCGGCAGATTCGCCACCGGCGTCACGGTCGTCACTGCGAAAACGCCGACCGAAGCCCGTGGCATGACGGCGAACGCGTTCTCCTCCCTCTCGCTCGACCCGCCGCTCGTCCTGGTGTGTTACGACAACAAGGCGTCGAGCCTGAAGATCGTGCAGGAAGCGAAGAAGTTCGCCATCAATTTTCTGGCTGAGGAGCAGAAGAACACCTCCGACTGGTTTGCCGGCAAGGGCCGGGACGCGGAGGATCAGTTCGCGGACATCCCGCATGAGATCGGGGAGAACGGCTCGCCCGTGCTCACGGGGAACGTGGGCGTTCTCGAGTGCGACCTCCATGAAGAGCTTCCGGGCGGAGACCACACCATCGTCGTGGGGCGGGTGACGCGCGTCGTGCTCGAGGAGGAGATGCGCGCGCCCCTTCTCTTCTACGGAAGCGCCTACCGGAAGATGGACATGGACGGCTCCTACGACTGATCCCTGAGCCAGACTCGAATTACGCAAGGAGTTCCCTTGGCATCTTATCGCGCGGTCGCGTTCGATCTTTTCGACACGCTCGTTGATTTCGACATCTCCCTTTTCCCGGTCGTGGAGATCGACGGCAGAGAGGAGAAGACTACCTCGCGCGCGGCTTACGACGCGCTGTACGATGGCGGCTTCCTCGTGCCGAATTACCCGGCCTTCCACCAGCTCTGGCTGCAGAACTCGAAAGAGGTCTGGGGCGAGCGCAACAGCGACCCCGAGCTCAAGGAGGTCCGCTCGATAGTCCGCTTCCGGCTCCTCATGGATCTTCTGGTGGCGATTCCCGCACAGGACAGGGAGCGCGCCGCCCTGACGGCCCTGAACGCCCACATGTACGGCATCGAGAATTCCGTCGTTTTCGACACCGACCGCCTCGACGTGCTGGGGAAGATCAAGGACGCAGATCTTCCGATTGCGCTCCTGAGCAACTTCGACCATGCGCCGACCGCCCGGCGGATCATCGATAAGATGGGCATCACGCCGTATATGGATTCCATCCTGATTTCCGAGGATGAGGGTTTCAGGAAGCCTGCGTCGTCGCTGTTCTTGAAGGTGGCCGAAGAACTGGACGTTGCGCCCGGCGAGGTGCTCTTCGTGGGCGATACGTTCGATGCCGACGTAACGGGGCCGCAGAGCGTGGGCATGCCCTGCGCCTGGCTCAACAGAAAGGGCGCGCCCGTGCCGGAGGGTTGCCGGCCGCCCGATTTCGAGATTGAGGATATCAGGGATACGCTTTCGATACTGGGGTTGTAGGGGGTGTTGAAAGAGTTTCTACGAATGAGGGTTTGACGTGAGCAAGGAGCGGGCGATTGTGTTTTGGTAGGGACAGGTCGCGACCTGTCCCTACGGTCGTTATTCGAGGGGGATGTGTAGGGGCCGCATATATGCGGCCCATGACCGGCGGCGAAAAAGGCTGGGTCGCATGTATGCGACCCCTACAACAGAAACGGCAATGACGCCGGAATGACGGCGTGGTCAATTCAAACTAAGGAGGGGCGTTTTCAACAGCCCCTCTAGGCCCGTTTGAGACGAGGATATTCGCTTGTCGGTACTGGCGCTTCAGCATGTGGACGTGGAGAGGCTCTCGCTGCTCGAAGAGGTGCTCGCGCAGAGGGGCATTCCCGCGCGCTACCTGGCCCTCCACAAGGGGGAGCGCCTACCGCAATCTTTGGATGATCTGGAAGGGCCAAAGGCCATTGTCGTCCTGGGCGGACCGATGGGCGTTTACGAGGAGGAGAAACATCCCTGGCTGGCCGATGAGATTCGTTTCCTGGGCGGGGCGATTCGCGCAGGTCTCCCCGTTTACGGCCTCTGCCTGGGCGCGCAGTTGATGGCGGCGGCGCTCGGCGCCCGCGTGTATCCAGGAGAGGGGAAGAAGGAGATCGGCTGGTTCCCGGTGGATCTGACGCCGGGGGCGCAGGGAGACCCGCTGCTGGGCGATGAGGAGGCGAGCTTCCCGGTCTTCCAGTGGCACGGCGATACGTTCGATATTCCCGGGGGCGCCGTTCATCTGGCGTCTTCCGCGCGGTATCCCAACCAGGCGTTCCGCTGGGGAGAGCGAGCCTACGCCTTTCAGTTCCACCTGGAAATCGGGACGGAAGACATATCCACGTGGCTGGAAGCGTTTGCGGGCGACATGAATTCCCCGCGCTCGGACGCGGACCCCGAGGCGATACTGCGCGATGCGCCGGCGCACATGGAGACCTTGAACAGGCGCGCGGCGCGCTGGTTCGAGCGCTGGCTCGCACTATCGGGGCTGATTGAGTCACCCTGAGTCTCCCGCCCTTGTCGGCGGGGGAGCGCTCCCCTAATATGCGACTCCTCGCGGGGGTCTTCATTTTCTGATCATCGGCATAGAGGAATCATTCATGGCGGAACCTGTACGCGGCGAAATCGTCGCCATCGGCACCGAGATGCTCCTCGGCGACCTCATCGACACCAACAGCGCCTTCATCGCAGACCAGCTCAAGTCGATCGGCGTCAACATGTATTTCAAGACCACCGTCGGCGACAACCTCGACAGGATCGCGGGCGTCATCAAGCAGGCGCACGAGCGCTCCCAGGTGGTCATCACCACGGGCGGCCTCGGCCCCACCGTGGACGACCTGACGCGCGAAGCCTGCGCCAAGGTGATGGGCGTCGAACTCGAGTTCCGCCAGGACTTGTACGACTACATCAGCGCCTATTTCAGCCGCCGCGGCTTCCACATGAGCGACAACAACAAAAAGCAGGCCTATATCCCTGCGGGCGCCACGCCCATCGAGAACCCGCGCGGAACGGCGCCGTGCTTCATGTGCGAGGACGAGCGGGGGGTCATCATCGTGAGCCCGGGCGTGCCGCACGAGATGCGCTACATCATCACCCAGTGCGCGGTGCCCATCCTGCAGGAGAAATTCGATCTGGGCGAAGTCATCCGCACGAAGGTCCTGAAAACCTGCGGCCTCGGCGAATCGCGGGTGGACGAGATGATTTCGGACCTCTTCCGCGAATCCGTCAACCCGAGCATCGGCGTGCTCGCGCATCCGGGCCAGGTGGACGTGCGCATCACCGCGCGCGCGAAAGACATCGAAGAGGCGAACAACATGATCGCGGGCCTGGAGGTCAAGGTGCGCGAGATTCTCGGGTCCGCCGTCTACGCCACCGGGAACGCGACGCTCGAGGAGACGCTGGCGCGCGTGCTGGCCCAGAGCGGCAGGACCATCGCTATCGTCGAGTCGAACACCGGCGGGGCCTTGATTCAGCGGCTGAACGCCTGGCCCGAGCGCGTTCAGTTCCTGAAGCGCGGCGTCGTCGGACTGCACACGGAGGAGTTGGCGCGCATGTTCGGCGTGGATGAGGGCGAAAGCCCCGAGAACTTCGCGAGAGCGCTCGCCAGAAGAGTGCGTGAAGAATCCGGCGCCGATATGGGCCTCGCCGTCTTCGGCCCCAATCCGCCCGAGAACATCGAACCGGAAAACTCCCGCCGCGCGCCCGCGCTGGGCGACACCCACATGGCGCTTGATACAGGAGACGACGTGTTCACCTTCACGGCGAGCTTCGGGGGCAACGAGCAGTTCGTGCAGTCGCGCGCGCCGATCTACGGGATGGAGCTCGTGCGCCGCGCCGTGCTGGGCCTCGACCCGCTGACGTGATGTTGAAAGCCTGAAAGTTTCTCAACAATTCGATAAATATCGATAAATTCACGGGGTTTTTCGATAAATTTCCGCAAATTATCGAGGGGAAATGCGGGGATTTGCGGGGAATTGCGGGGCCCGGATGCGCGCAAATGCGGGCAATTGCGCGCGCAAAACCGGCGGGATTCGTGAGCCATCCCGCGCGATGCGCCTCCTGGCTCTCTCCTTGAAGCAGACGTCCATCATCCGGCTCCCTTTCGCCTACGCCTGTCCGTAGCGGCGGCGGCGCCTGTTGATGTCTTCGAGCTTGCGCGAGAGCTTCTCGAGCGTGCGGTTGTCGCTCAGGTTCCCTTCGATGTGAATGTGGTAGACGTGGGTGTCGCCCCCGACCGTCTCGTCCCGTATCGCGTCGCGGATGATGGGCCGCACGCCGCGCTGAAAGAAATCAATGGATTGCGGGTGGTTCACGTTCATGATGTGCTCGGGCCCCGACTCGCCCACGAGTCTGAGCGCGGAGCGCTTGACGAAACGCCCCGCCGCGTCGCCTACTTCTTCTATGGGCAGCGCCCCCAGATATGAAGCGTAGAGGCCCTGGCCGAAATACCGCTTCACGCCCTCCTGGGGCGAGATGCCCGCTTCTCCGGCCGCCCGCTGGATGACCTGGAAAGCCAGACCGGCTTTTTCCAGCAAAAAAGGGTCCACGCTCATCTTCCCTTCGAAGACCGCTTTGGGAGGCTGGAGATATTCCGCTTCGATCGCCACGCCGGTTTTCCGGAATCTCTCGAGCGCGAGATACAGCCCGGCCGCCTGTCCGAGATTCGCTATCCCCCGGGTGAAGGGCGTGGACCTGTCCCTGAAGCCCTTGAGGCCGAGGAAGGAGAGCACCTGCTTGATGGCCCCTCCTTTGTTGAACAGGACGTCGGTGAGCAGAAAAGCGCCCGCCGCAGGCCCGAAGGCGGCGAGGCCCGTGGCGCCCGAGAGCGCGGGGAGGGCGCCCGCCACGTTGATTCCCAGACTGGCTCCTCTTCTCAGGGTTTTCGGACCCCTCAGGAAGTCCAGCGCGGAGAAGGCGATTTGCAGGGTCGCCGCCGCCTTTGCGGCCGCAATCCGTGCGGCCAGTTCGCTGCTCGCCTTTGCGCCCGCGCCGGTGGCGACCGCCGTGCCGCCCAGGCGATTCGCCGCCTCGATCTCGGAGATGGATTTGAAAAGGCGCATGATTCCCTGCTCGCCGCCGATTTTCGCCAGCGGCACCACGAGTTCCGGCCCCGCCTCGCCGATCAGGCCCAGGGTGGGTTTTTTCACCAGACCGCCCTTGGAGAAGCCGAATACCCTGAACAGACCCTTGCTTAAATCACCCAGCAAGCCCGTACCCAAATTCTGGAGCGCGCTCACCGCCGGTTTGATGAATTGCGTGCTCGCCATCTCTGCGGCGGCGCTACGCACCATGTTGATGGCGTGGTTCTTGAGGTCGCTGAACAAGTCCTTGGCGCTGGCGATTTTGCCGGTGAGGGCGTCCGAGAAGAACTGGGTGAGCGTCTGCTCGCCGGCCGCGGCGAAGTCGTTTACCGCCCTTCCGGCGATTTGGAAAGAGGCGGGCAGGGCGGCGGCCTTCGCCTTGACCTCGTCGAGACCCCTCGCGAGCGGGCCGGAGGCGAGTCGGGAGCCGGCGCGCTCCGCGTTCCGCCAAAGGGAGTTCATCCCCTCGGCGGCTTCGGTGGACGAGTCGCCGACGCCCTGGAGGCGTTCCGCGGATTGAACGAATGTGCGGCTCGATTTTTTTTTTTTTCTCCGCGATCCGCGGGTCTCGACCTTGAGCTTTTCCGCAGCGATTCTGGCCTGTCCCGCCGCTTTGGTGAAACGCTCGAGCGTTTTGAGGCTGTTTCCGGAATTCAGGTCGATTTTCTTCGTTATCGAGATTTTGTGGACTTGCTCCGGCATGGAATCTCTCACTCCTGAATGAGATACATGATGTGGTTTGCAGCCGGGCGCGCTAATCCGCCCAGGGGTTGATGAAATGCCACAGGTGGTTCGTGATGAGGCGCGGCTCAATGGCCGCGATGGCGCACAAGACGGCGGCGGCCGAGAAAAGCGCCGCGAGAAGATGGGGAATCATGGTTGACGCTCCTTGTTCAGGCGCTCGTCGAGTCTGGCGAGCGCGGTTTCGACCTCGCGCAGGCGGCGGAGTATTTGCGCGAAGGCCTGCGCGTCCTCGCGCGTTTTTTTCACGGAAATCGCTTTCAGTTCACGGAATTTGAGATCGGCGATCGTCTTCGCCTCCCGCAACCGGGTCTCCACCTCCTGGAAGCGGACGCGCGCGCCCGCGTTTTTCTCCAAAAGCCAGGGGTGGCCCCGCTCGGCCATGTGGGCCGCCAGACGCGTTTCCACGTTCACGATCTGGTTGTAAAGCGGGGTATAGGCGGCGACACCGAGGCCGGCGATGCTCAGGATGGACAGGAAAATCTGGAGCCCTTTCCCGTTTCTTTCAGAGGCCATCAGCGCACCGCGTCGAAAGAAGAGGCGGCCTCGGAGAGTTTGGTGTCCAGCGCCGCTGTGCTCGTGGTGACGTCGGCATCCTGGGTGTCGCGCACGCATTCGTCATAAATTTTAAGGAGAGAGGCGAGCTTGCCGAGCAGGGTTGTCCTTCGGCCCGCCCACTCGTCCACCACGCCTTGACCCGTCGCGTAGCGCGCCGGATAGGCGTCTTTTCTGTTTTTGACGAGCGCGAACGCAGGCTTTGCGAGTTTCACCTCGTCTGAATCCTTCGCCCAGGCGTCGATGAGCCTGGCTTTTTCCTCGTATTCGACCAGCTTGCCGCCCAGAGCGCTCACCGGCACGCCCACGATGCGCGCCTTGGCGGCGTTCAGCAAAAGGTTGAGTTTTTCTTTCGCCTCGTCGCGGTGGATTTGAGCGACGCCATCGGGCGCGTGCGCGGCATGGGCGGCGAGAATGGCGTCTCGCTGCGCTTGGGTGCTCGAATCTGTGATGTGGATGACCCATGTATCCCGGCCGGGGCCGTGGATTTCGGGACGCTCGGATTCCGGCTCGCCGGACCCGGGCTGCCAGTCGACGTCGCTCACCATGGTTGGTTTCAGCCGGTGCGCGCTGCCCAGGTAGAGGTGCGCGAGGCCGGCGGTTTCGAGTTCATCGAGAAAATGCGGGCCGACGGCTTTTGTCACTTCGATTTCCATGTTTGTCTCCTAAATCAGAACGACGCTTTGGAAGAGATAGTCGCCGATGTTCAGGATGGTCGAACCCGCCACGCGAAAGACGAACGTGGAGTGAACCTCGGCGAGCGCGCCTGTGTATATTCGCGTGTTCGCAATCGCGAAGTTGTCTTTCTCGCTGTTCGACAGGCGAATGATTTCGACTTCGGGATAGGCCTGCCCCGTTCCGCCAAACAGTTCGAGATTCATATCCAGACCCGCCAGACCCGCGATGCTCGTCGAATTCACCCATCCCTGTCCGCCGGCTTCCTGGCGGATGACGTCATGTCCCGGCCACGTCAGGATTTCGTGCGTCGCGACGGAGGTCCAGTTGGTGGACAGGGTGGTGGCGAGCGTCCCTTTGGATTGGGCGGCGTATTCCGCCTTGTTCCAGAAACTCCTGACGTACACGTCGTTTGCGAGAACGAACTGGGACGAGCCGTCCGTTCTCGCGATGCCGACGAGGGTGCGGCTTTTGTCATCCGTCTTGTGCGCCAGCCCCGTGGCGGCGTCGAACGCCCAGCTTCCTGCCCCGTCGAATTCGAGTTTCAACTTGCCTCCGTCATCGTAGACGAAGACGGCATAGGAACTGTCAGCTGCGAGGCCTGCGTTCGTCAGCGTGATTCCCTCCCAGGGCAAATCCTCGTAATAGACGTCTCCCGACGCTTCATCGATGAAGGGCACGTGGCGCCCCGCCACGGGATTGGCGACGGCTGGATAATAGGCGGAGCCCAGCGTCGGCTTGAACGCCAGGGTGGTGGCGTTCACGTAATCGAGCCTGCCCGCGCATTCGATGGGTTGTCTGTTGGCCCGGATTTTTCCGTCCGGGAACAGGGCGGCGAGGGCCAGACGATCGATCACGCGGGCTTTCGTGGGGTGGTTGCCGCCGATGGCTTCCTCGGTATAGCGGGCGGACAGATCAGCGCCGATGGGCATGGTTTTCTCCTTTATGCGTAAGTGGCGGCGTCGCGCTCGGCACCCAGGAGCCAATCGCCTTCAAGTATTCTGGTGCCATCGAGAAGAGGGGAGGAAGTCAGGAAAAAGCCGGTATCCCGGATTTTGAGTTCCATGCCCTGTTCGCCCAGGTCGTAATTCACCTCGATAACCTCCCCGATTTGATTCACGAGGGGTTCGAGTTTCTTCGAGCGCATCCAGGGCACGCTGAACGCCACGTAGTCGTCCGGTTCGACTTCGAGCGCTCTCAGGGAGCCATCCTCGATGGTGAGCATGCGGGTGGGTTCGTGATAGCGACCCACGATGCGCGATTGAACAGTGGCGGCCACGCTTTCGCGCCGGACCCATTCGAGCCTGAGCGGGCTTTTAGGAGGTCTCCTGACGCCATAGAGCCTTTGGGAGGACCTGTTTTGGGTAGCGCTTCCATCGTCGTGCTTGATGTAGCGCGCGCCTAGATAATTCCTCGCATAGAGCGCCGGAACCTGGTTGATGACGGTGTCGCGCGCCATCTCCGCTTCGATGTGCGATTGGCCGAAGCGGGGCAATACCTTTTGTGGCGCGTTAATGAAAGATTCTCCTCCGGCGATGTGAATTTTCAGGCGACCGAACGGGTCGATTTCGTATCGTCCGAGGAAATCGCCCAAAAGCGCGGTGAGGACGTCGGCAGGCGCATGATCATCCAGAATAATCCCGCCCGCCCGGTAGCCGAGCCCCTTTGCGCTGGTTGCCGCGCGCGCGAGGGCCTGCATGTCGATATCCTGCTCACTGAATCCCCAGACGCTCGCCATGAGGTCATGAACGATCCCGGCGGGGTTTTCGATGAGCCCGCCCGCTGCGGTTTTCCTGCCCTTGCATACGGCCGTCACTCGCCCTTTTGGCGGGGTGGTGAAAGCGGCGGTGGCTATGACGCCACGGCCCTGAAAGTTCTGGGCGAGCTCCAGCGTGTAATTATCCGCCTCGATGCGGCCATCGTCGTCGAACAGTACGACGCCGCCCCATATCTCGTGCCCGGCCACGCAGTAGACGCCGTCACCTGCGGTGTCGATTTTCGGGGGTGCGTAAACGCCTGCTTTCTCGCGCGAAGGGATGGTCAAATCCCCGTAGATGATGGGGAGGCTCTGGTCTTCGAATTCAGGGGCGGCATATCGCGAAGCGCGGCCTATCTGAAACGAATCCGAGAGCCTGTCCGTCGTCGGGTCGGCCATCTAGTTTCCCTCGCATTCAATCGTGATCGATTCGATGCGCTCGATGATCCGGCGGATGGTGAAACTCGCGATCGAGAGAACGTCGGATATGTTTTGTCCCGAAAACCCGACGCGCACGTCGACTCGCCCGCCCACGAACGGCTCCGTCGCGAGCATACGGCTCATACGCGGGTGGCCGTCCATGTCGGGAGCGTTGTTGATGGCTATCGTAAGGCCCGAGAGTTCTTTTTCTCTGAATGCCTCGAGAATGGATAGGCCCTGAAACGCGCCGAGAGAGAAGCGGCCGCCGTCCTCTATCCAGTCATGGGCGCCGAGCAGCACTTCCGCTCCCTCTCCCAGCAGGAGCGAGCCATCGAGAATCCGCGACCCGTCGAGGAAATGGATTCTTCCGCCTTGCCCGATCAGGGAGTCGGGTACCTGCTTGCCGCAGAACACGCGCTTTCCACCGGCGGTGGAGAGGTGATAGAGGACGTGCGCGGTTTTCCCTTCGTGCCCGGCAATATCCTTGACCGCCTGGTCCGTAGCGCGCTTCATGCGAGCCTTTCCTTAAGCACAAGTTCGAAGGAGAAATCATCCGGCCCCATCTGGCGAGGCAGGAAACCGCCCGTGAAATGGGCGAGTATTATCGAGGCGGGGTCATCCACATCCATATGAACGAAGAACGGTTTGGCCCGCCGTGTTTCGACGTTCTTCACAGCGCGGTACATCGTGAGAAATTCCCCGCGCTGCTCATCCGATATGCGCTCATAGGGCAGGGTGACCGTGCGGCCCCGGTTCAGGAGCACCGGATGCTCCGCCATGTTTTCCGTGCGTCCCCCTTCCTCGAAGGATTCTTCTCCCACCACGTTTCCGAACCAGAAGTGATCGGCGGGCTCGAAATAACCGCCTAAATACATTTCCGAGATTTCCAGATACGCATCCAAACCGGCGGCGCCGCCTTCGGCCAGAAGACGCCAGTGGCGATACGAGCGCGGCGAGGTGGAGAGATAGTGGATGAGCGTACCATTGCGCCAGGCAAGCCTTTCATCGAGCGCGGGTGCGCGCCAGTCTGCAGAGCTGTTCGCCTGAATCCGGAGACTTGCGCCGGGTGAGAAATTGTGGAGGTGAGCGATGAATACGTCGGGAGATTTTTCCGCGTAGAAATCGAGGGCGAGCGACCACGGGTCTTCGGGCGGAGAGTTGCTCCTCAACCGCGTGGCGGGGTCGAGATCATACAGTCTTTTCGGCGAGTAAAAGCGATTCGCCGTCGCCTGCCAATGATCGCCTAAGGCGAAAGCGGGTGAATCCGCGCCACCTGCGAAGCGGATTTTCACGCCTGAATCCAGGGCGATATCCGTCAGGGAGGTGGGGATGTTCGAGGCTTCCCAGCCACCTGCAGGAGTCGACGTCTTGCGCCACTTGAAGCGGGCGATTCCCACATCACCCGGGGCGTCAATTTCGGCGGAGTAGACTTCCGGGTCTTCTCCGGCATAGGCGCCCGAGAAGATCATCGAGCCGCCCGCGCCCGTGACCCGGGGAACGCCCGCGCCGACGAATCCCTTTTCCACGGAAGTGGCGGCGATGGCCGTCTCCTCATCGATGAGATTTTGATACATGAAGCGATGTCCCATTCCACTCTCCTGGATGAGGGCTCCCGTATCGGGAGAAGCGTCTCTCCCGCCGTGCCTTCGCATCACTCCGGTGCGAGAGGATGCCGCTGTCGTGGAATATACGGAAAGCGGGGAGTCGCCTTCGCCTCGCAAATGCGGGCAAATGCGCGGAAAAAGCACATTTTGAGCAAGGTGCAGGGGATCTGGATATTTGAAACAGAATGACCCGGGCAAACTTGGGATTCTTCTTCATTTCAAGGAGAGGCTGCTGATACGGAAATTTGAAAAATCAAGAAAATCTGCTACAATGACACTTCAATAGCAAGATGAAGTTTTTGTTGTACCTGCCGGTTTTATGAAGTGTCCGCCCGATGCTTCGAAAGGGATCGTGATGCGCAGGATAACGGCGCGTCTCGTCACGCAATTCATTTCCAAACTGAAATCCACCAGCAGTTCCACGATGGTCTGCGTAGTTGGCATATTGCTGGCGCTGGGCATCAGCGTGTTGTTGAGCAGCCGTTCAGAAATACCTCCTCCGGAATCGTCTGAAAAGAATGCTCCACGTCCAGGTGTGCGTGTAGCCGAGAAAGCGCGCGAAAATGCGACGCGCCAGGAGTTCACCAAAGCGCCCCGGAATCAGGTGAGCGAGAAGCCGGATGGAAATGCTTTGAAGGAAATCGCCCGGGATCAGCCAATCAAGAGCCCGCCGAAAGAGGAAAAACTCACCACGGAAGCGGGCAAGTTCTCCAAAGCCGACACCGTCATCGGCGTGTTGATGGCGCATAAAGTGCGCCGTTCGGAGATTCAGGAAGTCCTGGACAGCGTGCGTGAAAAGCGCATTTTTTCGCGCATTCGGGCGGGCCGGCGGTTTGAAGTGAGAAAAAAAGATGGCGAATTTCGCGAATTCGTTCTACAGCTCGACAATGAAAATCGGCTCAGAATCTCGCGAACGCCGAACGGGAAGATGACGGCCTCGAAAGAGGCTATTCCCTATTCCATTGATGTCGTACGCATTCAATCCCGTATTCACAGTTCCTTGTATAATGCCATCGCCGATGGCGGCGGTTCTCCCGTACTGGTGAACAAGCTCAGCGATATTTTTGCATATGTCATTGATTTTCATAAGGATTTACAGAGCGGAGACCAGGTGGAAGTCCTGGTTGAGCGGAAGCACTTAAGAGATGAATTTGTTGGTTACGGGAGGATTCTGGCGGCTGAGTTCAAAGTGGGGGACAGGCGGCACACCGCGGTGTATTTCCAGCACGGAGGCGGCAGGTATTACAACGTCGAGGGCGAATCCCTGAGGCGCGCCTTTTTGCGATCTCCGCTTCGCTATACGCGAATCAGTTCGCGCTTCACGAGCAGGCGCTTTCACCCGCTGCTCAAGCGCTACCGTCCCCACTTTGGCGTCGACTACGCCGCGCCCCGGGGAACGCCCGTCCATGCGGTCGCCGATGGCGTCGTCACCTGGGTGGGCCGCAGAAGCCAGGCCGGCAAGACGATTAAACTGCGCCATGGCGGTGGTTATCGGACCTCCTATCTTCATCTGTATCGATATGCGCGCGGGATTCGCGCAGGCAGGCGGGTTCTCCAGGGCCAGGTGATCGGCTACGTGGGTTCCACGGGGTTGTCCACGGGCCCTCATCTGGATTACCGGCTCATCCGCCGTGGACGGTACTTGGATCCCTTGAAGGCGAAGCTCCCCAAAGGAATGCCGCTTCCCCGTTCGCTGCGTCCGGCTTTCAAAAAGATTCTGGACGAGCGTCGAACGATGTTTGACAACTTGCCCCTGCTGAAGGAAGTTCAGGCTTCACCCGCGGCCCACGAGACGTCATTCGGCGCCGCGGATCAGCAAACATCACGTCTTTGAACGGAAAACGAAACAAGGGAGAAGGTGCTCATGTTGATTCCCTTTGAGGGAGTGCTGCCTAAAATTCATGAAACCGCCTGGTTGGCGGAAACCGCCGTCGTCATAGGTGACGTGGAGATCGGCGAGCACAGCAGCGTCTGGTACAACTGCGTTCTGCGCGGAGACCACATGCCCATCCGCGTGGGCAAGCGCACCAACATACAGGACGGCTCCATTCTGCATATAGAAAGTGAAAAATACGACTGCGTACTGGGCGACGACATTACCGTGGGCCACATGGCCATCGTGCATGGGTGCCGGGTGGGTGACGGCGCTGTAATCGCGATGGGCGCCATCGTGCTCAACAACGTGAAGGTGGGGGCGGGCGCCGTCGTTGGGGCGGGCGCCGTCGTGCCCGAGAATAGAGTGATCGAACCCGGGACACTCTGGCTGGGCGCGCCTGCGAAATATGTTCGCGATCTCAAAGAAGATGAAATAGAACGCTTCCAGAACGCCGCCGTCTCCTACATGAACAACAAAGAACGTTTCAGAAATTCATGACCGCACCGGAAATCCTCTTTTTTCATGTCTGAGCATTCCCGCCCCGACGCCTCGGCCCCGCTTGCAGCGGTGGTGGATTTGGGCACGAACGCCGCCCGCCTGGCGCTCGCTACGATCGATGATGCGGGCAGGCTGGAATCGCATGGCCGCTGGCGTGAGCTGATTCGCCTGGGCGAGGGGGTTCGCGAGACGGGCCTTCTCTCCGAGAAGGCCATGGAGAGAGGACTCGCCTGCCTTGCCCGGTTTGCACAAATCATTGGGGAGCATCGCGTCAACCTCGTCGATGCCCTGGCGACCAGCGCGCTGCGTGAGGCGCGAAACTCGGATGTGTTTATCGAGCGCGCCCTGCAACTGGGGATTGCAATGCGCGTTATTACGCCGGAGGAAGAAGCGCGCCTGGCGCTGGCGGGCGTTTTCGCCGGCGAGAAGGTCAGACCCGAGCGCGCGTTGGTGTTCGACGTAGGCGGAGGAAGTCTCGAGGTGATGCTTAGTGAGCATGACGAGGTTCGAGAGATGGCGAGTCTTCCCGCCGGCGTGGTGTATCTGACGGAGCACTATTTGAAGAACATGCCCACGCCTCATGAACAGGTTCAGGCTTGCTCGGAGGCGGTGGAGGCGATGCTGGCGGATGTTGATTTCGCCGAGGCGGAACTGGCGGAAATTCCCTTTATCGGTTGTGGGGGAGTGGTGGCGTTGGCTTGGTTTTTGACAGAAGGCGAACCGCTTGGCGGGGGTGTGAATGGCCTCTCGCTGCCCGCTTCTTTTTTCGAGGAATGGGTCGGTCGGTTTGCCGGGTTGTCTTATGAAGCAAGAAACGGGCTGCGTGGTTTCGAGATGGGGCGCGAGGACGTAGCGCTTGCCGGGCTGATTGTCGTGCGCGCGTTATTGCGGTGGGGCGGCAAGAGGAAGTTCGGTATATCAACTGGTGGTGTACGAGAGGGGAGGCTTCTGGAGTTGTTGAAGTCAAGCGCGCAGATTCGTTGAAATCGATTGTGAGGCGTGTGTTGATTCGATGAATCACGGGACGCCCCGATATAGCCCCTTGTGCTTTGTTGTTTGACACTTCCTCGCCGCCTTTTTATATTTGAAATCAGGCGTTATGGATAGGAGCCTGATGCGACGCGATGTCGCAAAACGCACCCGTCTTGTGGCGCACTTCCTCTGGGGAAGCGATATGGGGAAAATACTTCAATTTCCTCTCTCCCAAATTCCGGATAATGGCCTGGATGTTGCCCTGGATTTGGAAATGGGTGATTTGGAGGAAGTTTGGTTCCGGGCGTCAAGCCTGAAGCTAACCGGCAAGTTGGAAAAAACAGGCTCTGATGAGGTGAGTTTCCAGGGTCGGTTGAGCGGTCGGTTTTTGTTGGAATGCTCTCTTGGTCTGGCGGAATTTATTCATCCATTCAACGAGCCTTTGTCCATCTATTTTTCGCAAATGCCGCAGGATTCCGGTTCAGAAGGTGAAGTTGAACTGAATGAAGAAGACCTCGAGGTCGCGTACATCGAAAATGAAACGGTGGATCTAACAGCGTCCGTACGCGATCAAATCGGGCTGGCGATTCCCGTTCAGCCCCGATGTCCCGATAAATGTCTGGGAGAAGCGCCTGAAACGTGCCGGAAACTCGATGAGGGAGAGTCCGTCGGCGTGGGTGCGGAATCGGATCCGCGGTGGGGGCCGCTCAGTGGTTGGAAACCAGGGGGCTCCGCCTGAATTGTGAATGGTTCGTGTGTGGTGAATCTGGAATTTGAAATATGTGGTAATATGTGATGTTTCTGTTTTCGGGTATGAAGCCGAGAGGAGGTCGGCGGGAATTGCTCGTGTTTAACGTATTATTGTGAAAGGAGTGCGGTGCTGTGGGGCTTCCCAAACGTCGGCACTCGCAGACGCGAGGCCGTAAAAGAAGAACACACTACAAGGTAGCGAAACCATCAATTGCGGTTTGCACGAACTGCAATAATCCGGTGTTGCCCCATCGGGTGTGCAATATCTGCGGGTATTACAAGGGCCAGAAAGTTTTGGATGTGAAGGAATAATACTGCCGCTGGAAGAGATAATGAAGATTGCGATAGATGCCATGGGGGGAGACAACGCGCCTTCGGCAATCATAGAAGGGGCGTTGGATGCTCACCGAGAAGAGGGTATTGAATCCATCTTGGTGGGCGCGCCGGAGCGAATCGAGGCGGAACTTGAGCGTCTTGGAGCTTCTAAGGATGTTTTTGAGATTCGCTCGGCGAGTCAAGTCATCGATATGGGTGAATCACCCACGAAGTCGGTGAAGACCAAGCCGGACTCATCCATGCGCGTCGCGCTTCAGCTGGTCAAGGACGGAGAAGCGCAGGGGGTATTCAGCGCGGGCGACACCGGAGGCGCCTTCGCCACGGGTCTGGCCGTCTTGCAGCGTATGCCGGGGGTTCAGCGGCCCGCCATTGCCGCTCTGGTCCCCACCCTTAAAGGATTTTCCGTCATGCTGGACGTGGGGGCGAATCTAAGCCCGCGGGCCCAGCACTTGTTTCAATTCGGCATTATGGGTTCCGTATATACCCAGGAAGTGTTCAAAAAACCCGCGCCCACGGTAGGATTGTTGAACGTGGGTGGAGAAGATTCCAAAGGAACCGAGGTGCTGAAGGCAGTCCATGAGATTTTTGTGAAAAGCGATTTGAATTTTGTGGGCAATGTAGAAGGGAGTACTATTTTTCAAGGCGGCACCGACGTGGTCGTGTGCGACGGGTTCGTGGGCAACGTGGCTTTGAAGGTAAGCGAGAGTCTCAGTGAAATGCTGACGACGCTGCTCAGAGAGGAAATTGTCGGTTCGATGCGCAACAAAATCGGATATATGTTTTTGCAAAATGGGCTGAAATCCATGCGCCAAAGAACCGATTATTCCGAATATGGGGCGGCGCCATTGCTGGGCTTGGGTGGGATTTGTACAATTGGACATGGCCGAAGCAACTCGAAGGCCGTGAAAAACGCCATCCGTACGACGGCGAATATCGTCAAGGTCGATCTGAATGCCAAGATAGAAAAAGAGATTGACAAGCATATCTCCATACAGCGCAGTGGAGATGTGGGATGGCGGTTATGGAATCAAATACGAACGGGTATTTTTTACGAGAAGGTAACGGGGGACGAAAAAAAGAGTGGTGATGAAGAAGAAAAGTAGCCCCTCTTGATATCTGACCCGGTTTTGGACTACGATCATACCTTGGCAGTTATCTCGCCCGTATAGGGAATCATATCGTGACCCACTCCGTCATCCTGGGGACTGGTTCTTATGTCCCGGAAAGAGTTCTCTCGAACGCTGATCTGGAAAAAATGGTCGACACCAGTGACCAATGGATTCGCGATCGAACGGGGATCAGCGAGCGGCGTGTGGCGAGGCCCGACGAAGCGACTTCCCACTTGTCGATTCATGCCGCCAATCAGGCTCTGGAAGCCGCGGGCGTGGGGCCTGAGGAAATTGACCTCATCATCGTAACCACCCTCACGCCGGACACGATGTGCCCGGCCGCGGCCTGCTGGCTGCAGTCCCATATCGGAGCGCACAAGGCCGCGGCGTTTGACATGAATGCTGCGTGCACGGGCTTCGTCTACGGTCTTCAGGCGGCGGACGCTTATATCCGTTCGGGCATGATGAAGAACGTGCTCTTGGTTTCCGCCGACGTCATGACGCGGGTGACGAACTGGGAGGATAGAGGCACTTGCGTTCTGTGGGGTGATGGCGCGGGCGCAGTCGTCGTGGGAGCGTCGGAGAATGGAAGAAGAGGAGTCTTGGATTCTAGGGTCTACAGCGACGGCAATGGCGGGGAGTTGATTCTGGTCCCGGGAGGCGGTTCGCGGTTTGCGCCGATGACGCCCAACGATGTGCACAACAAGGAGCATTTGCTGCAGATGAAAGGGAAAGAGACGTTCAAGACGGCTGTGCGTTATTTCCTGGAAGTCTGTAATGAAATGCTGGAGCGAAGCGGTCTCACATTGGATGATGTGGATATTTTTATTCCGCATCAGGCGAATCTGCGGATTATCGAGGCCGTGGCGAAACGGCTTGAATTCTCAATGGATAAGGTAATAATCACGATTAACAAATATGGCAATATGTCCGCGGCCACCATCCCGGTTGCGCTGGATGAATCGGTGAGGGAGGGGAAAATCAGAAGCGGAGATAATGTCCTCATGGCTGCTTTCGGTGGAGGCCTCACCTGGGGTGCGTCATTAGTCGAGTGGAAGTGATGATATGAATGCCTGGAAAGATTTCGCTTCATCCCCCGCCTGCTTCATCAGCGAGCATAATTGATTAAAGCTTCGCCGTTCATGCCATAGGTAAGGGTTACTAGATGGCTGTGAAAATTGCGTTTTTGTTTCCAGGACAAGGTTCGCAATATGTTGGCATGGGCAAGCAATTCTATGATGAGTATCCTTTTGCGCGAGAAGCCTATGAGCAGGCGAGCGATATTCTGGGATGGGACCTCGCGAGGCTGAGCTTTGAAGGCCCCAAATCGGAGTTGACGCTTACTTGCCATACCCAACCCGCAATTCTGGTTCATAGCCATATCGCTTGCGCTTTGTTGGGTGAGTGCGGCTATAGTCCTTCTCTCGCTTTAGGGCACAGTTTGGGGGAATACTCCGCCCTTCTGGCGGCTGAAGCCATCGATTTCCAGACGGGTGTTGAGTTGGTGAAGAAAAGAGGCCGCTTCATGCACGAGGCTGTCCCCGAGCGGGGTGGCGCCATGGCGGCCTTGCTCGGGATAGAGAGAGAAGCGGCCGAAGCCATATGTGGGGAAGTGGGAGGCGTGGTGGAGGTTGCAAATTATAATGCCCCCGGCCAATATGTCTTGTCGGGAGATAAGGATGCGGTAGAATCCGCCGCGCGGCTGGCAACAGACAAAGGAGTCAGGAAGGTTGTCATGCTTCCGGTTGGAGCGCCTTTTCATTGTTCTTTGCTGAGTGAAGCGGCCGAGCGGATGAGTGAAGTTCTCGACGAAGCGGATATTGCCGATCCTTCGATTCCCGTATATGCGAATGTAACCGCTCGACCCGTTCTGGAAGGAAAACTGGTAAGAGAGTTGCTCAAACGCCAGATTCGCTCTCCCGTTCGTTGGGAAGACTCTGTACGTGCAGCAGGCGAGGAGAAACCCGATGTGATGGTCGAGTTGGGCCCCGGGAAGGTGCTCTCAGGATTGAACAGGCGGATATTGAAAGGTATACCGGTGCACAATGTGGAAGATACACGGAGCTTGGAGCAAGCGGTTTCGGACTTGGGGAAGTTCAATTGAATTTCATACCTGTGTATGATGGTTGCTGAGGTATTATCAATAAAGAGCGAAAACAGGTTTTAGAATTCAGATTGAGCGCCCCGGTGAAGTGAAATGAGTATTGGATCTGAGTTCTTGCTGAAAGGATGACTCAATACCGGTTTAAGAGAAAGATTTTCGGAGGAATCGGCGTGACAGATGATATCAAAGCACAAATAAGAGAAATCATTGTTGAACAGTTGAGTGTGGAGCCTGAAAAGGTAGTGCCGGAAGCTTCGTTTACCGATGATCTGGGAGCAGATTCGCTGGATACCGTAGAGCTCGTCATGGCTTTTGAGGAGAAATTCGGCATCGAAATCCCTGATGAAGAAGCGGAGAAAATTTCCACGGTTCAGGATGCGTACGACTATATCTCGAAGGTGCCTGGAGACTAGAGCAATCTCGTTGGTCTGCAAATCAAAGAGGAAGCATGAATAATCAAGATTTATTGAGTTCGGATGTCCGGGTTGTCGTCACGGGACTCGGCCTGCTAACGCCGCTGGGCTTGTCGGTAGAGGAAAACTGGGAAGCCTTAATGCAGGGCCGCTCCGGGGTCGATAAAGTTTCCCGGTTTTGTCCGGATCGCCTGCCGTCCCGCATCTGCGGCGAAGTAAAAGGTTTTGAACCCGAGAATTATGTTCCCCGCAAAGAACTCAAGAAAATGGATACTTTCATACAGTACGTGCTTGCGGCCTCTCAAATGGCCTTCGATGATGCCGCTCTGGAAGCTCCAGACACGGAAATGGCGCCGAGGTACGGCACCATCATCGGCGTGGGATTGGGCGGTTTACCTGCCATCGAAGCCAATAAGGAATTATTGCTAACCAGAGAACCGACGCGCATCAGCCCCTTCTTCATCCCCATGTTGTTGGGAAACTTGGCCGCCGGGCAGGTTTCGATGCGCTGGGGACTAAAGGGGCCGAACATTTGCACCACCACGGCGTGTGCATCCGGGAATCACGCTATCGGAGATGCGATGAAGTGTATTCAGCGCGGCTTGGTGGATGTCATGGTGGCCGGTGGCAGTGAGTCTTGTATCACGGAGTTGGCCATGGCGGGATTCTGCGCGATGCGAGCGCTCAGCACTCGTAACGATGACCCCGAAAGCGCGAGTCGTCCCTTTGATACGGACAGGGATGGATTCGTGATGGCGGAGGGGGCAGGCATCGTGATCCTGGAGCGTTATGAACACGCTGTAGCGCGTGGTGCGAATATTTACGCCGAACTCAGCGGCTATGGACTCACTTCCGACGCCCACCACATCACCTCCCCGGACCCGGGTGGTGACGGAGCGGCCCGCTGCATGGACATGGCGCTGAATGACGCAAGACTAGAGCCTGAGGATGTGGATTACATCAACGCGCATGGCACATCCACCGGTACGGGGGATCGACTCGAAACGACAGCCATCAAAAGAACATTTGGCGAGCATGCCTACAAACTGAGTGTAAGTTCCACAAAATCTATGACCGGGCATCTTCTGGGTGCGGCGGGAGGCGTGGAATCGGTTTTCACTATCTTGGCGCTTAAGAATCAGTGCATTCCTCCCACGATCAATTTAGATACTCCAGATCCGGAATGCGATCTCGACTTTGTGCCCAATTCTGCCCGGAAAGCGGACATCGACTGTGCCATTACAAACTCGTTCGGGTTCGGGGGAACCAACGCATCGCTCCTGTTCCAGAGAGCGGAAAACAACGCAGCTTAAAAAAAGAGGTTCTGCCAACAGCAGAAACGGGAAACTCTCCGGTTTCGGTGCCAGGGGTGTGACCCTGGGTGAAATCGAAACCCAAGTCGGCTATTCGTTTTCGAACAAGGAACTCCTCGTTCGAGCCCTCACACACCGCTCTTTTTCTCAAGAAAGTTCAACCCCCACTTCTGATAATGAACGACTTGAATTTTTAGGTGATGCTGTTTTGCAGCTCATCGTGACGGAAAAACTATGGAAAGATTTTCCGGCGGATGATGAGGGAGTTCTGACTCATATGCGCTCAGAACGGGTGAATGGCCGCACTTTGGCGGGCGTTTTTAAGCGCCGTGGACTGGGAAACTTCATTCGTCTGGGCAAAGGGGAAGAAAAAACGGGCGGTCGGCAAAAACCTTCCATCCAGGCGGGAGCAGTCGAGGCGTTGGTCGGCGCCATATATCTCGATGCCGGTTACGCCCGTTGTACGCAATGGGCGCAATCATGGTTCTGGGCTGCAGGCCTGAATGAAGAAGATGTCCTATCGCAAGATTTCAAAAGCCAGCTTCAGCGGTTGGCTCAAAAAAATGGCAATAAACCACCTGGTTATCGTCTGGTTCGAGAGAGTGGTCCTGAGCACGAGAAAAAATTCGAGGTTGAAGTTCGCCTCGGTCGTAAGGTCATGGGACGTGGGCAAGGCACGACCAAAAAAGCGGCTGAGCAGGTAGCGGCGAAAGAAGCCGTTTATAAGATCGGGGGAAGTCTAGCGACAACGAGTTCTTAGAATGTAATATTTTGCTTTACGGATGCCGGGGAATTCTGATAAGTTATTGATTCCTACCGCCCTGGTAGTGTCTTATACCGCCCCCTGAAAATAAAGTTCATCCGCCCGCCGAGGTGTTGAATTGCGATTCCAACGCTTGGAGATGCAGGGGTTCAAGTCCTTCGTTGAAAAAACCGTGATTGAAATAGGCGAGGGTCTTACGGCTGTGGTCGGACCCAACGGATGCGGCAAGAGCAATGTATGCGATGCCGTTCGGTGGGTTCTGGGCGAACAGGCTCCCAAAAATATGCGCTCGAAGAAGATGGAGGATGTTATCTTCAACGGTAGCGCCGAGCGCAAGCAACTCGGGATGTCCGAGGTCTCGCTCACCATTACCGATCTCAAAGGCGTGGTGACTTCTCCCGCATTCAAGGATTTTGACGAGGTAGTGGTTACCCGCCGGTTGTATCGCTCCGGGGAGAGTGAATATCTCATCAACCGCAATCCTTGCCGCCTCAAAGACATCGTCGACTTGTTTCTAGATACCGGTGTTTCCCTCGATACTTTCTCCATCGTGGAACAGGGCAAGATAGAGACTCTCGTGAACGCGAGGCCACTGGACAGGCGGATTCTGATTGAAGAGGCCGCCGGTATTATGAAGTATAAGAGCAGGCGGAACGAGGCGTTGAGAAAGCTGGAGCTGGCGCAGGCGAATCTGCTTCGTGTGGCCGACATCATGCGCGAGAAAGAAGCCCGCCTGGGCTCTTTGCGTCGCCAGGCGAGGAAAGCAACGTTTCACAAGGAATACCGAACCGAAATTGCCGATCTTTCCCAAAGAATCATGATGCTCGACTACCTCAAGCTTGTCGATGAACTTGTTCCCGCGGAAAAGGCGTATAGCCGCATCAAAGAGGCAGAACAGGCGGTATCCGCGAAATTATCTTCTCTAGAAGCCGACAGGGAAAACGGGCGTATTTTGATCGCCGAGCGCTCGGAGGCATTAGCGGAATCCCGCCGCCGAGCAGTAGAAGTGGAAGGTTGCCTTCAGGGGCTGGAGAACCGGGTTGAGATGCTGGGCAGCCGTCTCAAGGAACTCGATACGGAAGATGAACGTCGCATGGAGGAAATCCAGGCTCTCGATGTTGAAACCACGACCTTGGAGAATGAGAGAATCGGGCTTGCTTCAACACTTGAGATGCTTACGGGGCAATCGAGTCTTGCGCGCGAGGAATATGACGTCGGTGTAGCCGAGTTAGCCGCTTATCGTGAGAACTTAAGAGAACACGAACGAGTTCTTGATGAGACCCGGAGCGCTCAAGAGGAAGAAAAAGAGCGTTTGAGCGCGACTCGTCAGAAAATCGCTTCCATCGAATCGCGACGTGAGGGACTGACCGAGTCCACGGCAAAGACTGGTGAAGAGCTTGAGGAGATTAAGCGTCAGATCGAATTGACACAAACCGACGCAGATGATGCGAAAACCCGTTTGGAATCGCTGATTGCATCTGAAATCCGCGCAAAACAAGAACTTGAACAGGCGAGGTCTGATTGCGCGAGAACGTCCGAGTCTTTGAGCGGCCACGAAGAATCCGTGGCTGGGACGAAAGAATCCTTGATGGAAGCGAAATCCGCTCTCTCGGCTTTAGAAGGTGTTTTGGGCTCCGACGAGAGTGGAATAGCGGATATGGAAGCGTTCCGATCTTGTGGTGCTCAAGTTCTGGCGTCTTTTTCCGATGTAATTCGCGTCGATCCGAAATTTGAAAAAGCCATTGAAACGGTCCTTGGCGATCAATTGATGGGCGTGGTGGTGGAGAGTCCGGGTGATGCGGTGGATGCGCTCCGCGCGTTGATGGGTTCGGAAACCGGGCGAGGTGTGGCTCTGCCCAAGGAGGTGGATGCTCAACCGGATGCTATCGTCCCGCTGGGGGAAGGTGTTCTCGGTGCGGCGGCGGATTTTGTTCGCTGCAAAGTGGATTATCGCCCTCTCATTCAATCGCTGCTCTGTAATGTGGTGGTGGTTGAGGATATCGATGCCGCGCAGGCGGCATGGTGCAATGGATCCCAAGGCATCGTCTGTGTGACTTTGAAGGGTGAAATTATTCATGCAAATGGTGTGGTGGAAGGCGGTTTGGGTCGAAATGAAGGTTTTTTGGAGCGCTCGAGAAGGTGCGAGGAGGTGCGCCTGAAAGCGGAGCAGCTGGAAGCGCAAGTTCATGAATTGGAACCGATTTCTGAAAAATTGAGTGAACGACTCACGAAAGCGGAACAAAGAAACCGTCTTGCGGTTGAGGCGAATCAACGGGCTGCGGTAATGCGCGTGGAGGCCGAAGGAATCCTCCGCTCGACGGAAGATAAACACGAGGCATTGAAAAAACGGTTGGCCTCGCTTGAATCCACGCAAGAGGAGACGCGCACGGAGCAGATGCGCCTCGAAGAGACCCTCCAGGCGGCCAAGGATGAAAGTCTCCACTCGGAAGAGGCGATTATAGATATCACCTTGCGTGTCCAGGAGATCGAAAGAAAGGTCAGTGACGCCAGCGAGCGGTATTCAGAGATGGAGGCGCGTGTCACGGACAAGAGAATCGCCTTGACGGAAATAAATGGACAGGTGGCTGTTGGTCGGGCCGAAGTTCAACGGCTCGAGAATGCGATATCCCAGAATTCAGCCCGCAAAATTCGCAGAGAAGAAGATCAACTCGGATCGAGCGAGAAGAGAAAACGCTTTCAAGAAAGCTTCGGGCAATGCAGACAGGAAATTCTCACTTTTCAGGATGAGAAAACCAGGGTGGAAGCCGAACAGACCCAGCGTGAGCGCGTTTTGCGTGAAGTGCAATCACGTGACGAGCAACTGGGTGATTCGATTCGCGAGATAAAAGAGAAGGCTTCATACCTGACCGGTGAGGTAAATGAGGCGGCGGAGCGGCGGACGAAGCTTCGTGTACAACGAGAATCTATGGTTGAATCCGCCAAAGTGGAGTGTCAGGTCAATCTTGAGGTAACTGCAGAGAGCCGGCGGGAAGAACTTCCCCAGTATCAGGAAATTGTGAATCGTCTGGAGATGTTGCAGAAAAGACTTGACCGCATGGGAGAGGTAAATCCCCTTGCCGCACAGGAATACGATGAAATCAATCAGGAATATGTGTTTTTACAGGAACAACAGCAGGATTTGGAAAATTCCATCGCCGATCTGCACACAACGATCGAGAGACTGAACAAGACGACGAAATCCCGTTTCCTGACGGCGTTCGAGGAGGTGGGCAGCGCTTTCGCCGACATTTTTGGACGTCTTTTTCAGGGCGGTGAGGCGCGCATGTACTTGCTCGACCCGAATGACCCCTTGGAGACGGGGGTTGATATAGAAGTGAGGCCACCGGGCAAGCGTCCTTCGAACATCATGCTTCTCTCCGCAGGGGAGAAGGCGCTTACCGCTATTGCCTTGTTGTTCGCAGTCTTCAGCGTCAGGCCGAGTCCGTTTTGTATTCTCGACGAGGTGGACGCCACTCTCGATGACGCCAATGTCGGACGTTTTCGAGAAGTGATTGCCGAACTTGAGAATCGGAGCCAGTTCATCATCATCACCCATAACAAAAAGACCATGTCGTACGCGAATCAACTCTACGGCGTGACGCAAAGAGAAAAAGGAGTTTCAGAAATTGTCTCCGTAAAGCTGAATCGCGAGGAGGCGAGAGTAAATGGGGTTAGAGAAGCAGTGTTGGAATCGCAGGTGTAGCACCGTTCGTATTGTCACGAAAGGCTATGTTGAAGATGACCCCGGCGCACCGTCGCCGGGGTTGGTTTGTTCGGCGCAGGTTTGGGAAATATCTTGATGTCTGATCCCGGGAAGGAAGAAAGCGCACAGAGAGATAGTGGCGCAAAAGGCTGGTTCGGCAGATTGCGCCAAGGTCTCTCGAAGACGAGAGGGGGTTTTCTCGGCCAAGTGAAGGGTTTGATTGCGGGGCGCATTGATGAGGATACGCTCGAGGAGTTGGAAGAAGTTCTATACATGGCGGATCTGGGGCCCCTTCTTGTTGAGTCGCTGCTGGAAAAACTAAAAGCCGGAGAGGGCGCGGGTGCGGATGCGAAAACACGCGTTCAGGAAATCATGCGCTCTTGCCTGGAAAACCCTGAATGTCCTCCTGCGTTCACGCCTCAGGATCCTCCTGCAGGAGAGCCCAGAATCATTTTATTGGTGGGCGTCAACGGTGTGGGCAAGACGACGACGGCCGGCAAGCTCGCATCGCGTTACTCGGCCGAAGAACGGAAAGTCATGCTGGCGGCGGGGGATACGTTTCGGGCCGCAGCCGGTGAGCAATTGGCGGTATGGGCCGAGCGGAACGGATGCGAAATTATTCGTCATCAAGAGGGGGCGGATTCATCCGCCGTGGTGTATGACGCCGTTCAGGCGGCGAAGGCGCGCGGCGTCGACGTATTGCTCGTGGATACGGCGGGACGCCTGCATACGAAAAAAAATCTCATGGAGGAACTGAGAAAGCTCAGACGCGTAACGCAGCGACTCGTCGATACGGCCCCCCATGAGGTGTTGCTCGTATTGGACGCGACATCCGGGCAGAACGTACTCTCCCAGGTGCGGGAATTCGGCCCGGCCCTGGGCGTAACGGGTCTCGTTCTCACCAAACTCGATGGCACGGCCAGGGGCGGCGTGGCGCTCGGCGCCACTTATGAAAGCGGCATACCGATACGATATGTCGGCGTGGGCGAGTCGGTGGAAGACCTGCTCGATTTCGACCCGGATGCGTTCATCGAGGCCATTTTCGGCGAATAGTCCTTTGGGCGGCCTTTTTCGGGAAAACAGGATAACCCAATATATATCAACCATATAGCCTGAATAAATTTATCTTTATTTATCTTTATTTATCGAATTTTACGGAAATTCGCCCGTTTTTGAAAACAGACGATCCATGGTATCGCCAGGCGGTCCTGCCATGCGCCCGGGAAACCGCACAGGCGGCAAATGCGGGCAAACGCGCGTAAGCGTGTTCGGCAACGGGCCCGGCGCGTCCAGTGAGCGGGAGAGGCGGCATCCCGCCTCCGGTTCCGCCGTTTCACGGAAGATCGGCGATGACGGCGTTTGCGCGCCGGAGACGGAACCCGGCTCCGGGTTGAGGCGCTCGCAATGACGGCGAACAGGCCCCCCGAATGGAGCGCGTCTGCGTCTCAACCCCCGTTCAGCATCGCCGGCAGGCGGGATTTCTGCGCGCAGGGCTCCGAGGGTTCCGTGCCTTCCACGAATGCTTCCAGTATCGGTTCCCCCTCGCACCAGGCCGAGGGCAACTGGCCGGAGCGCGAATCCACCTTCACCAGCGTGATGCCGGGCGGCGGCTCGGGATTCCGCACTTCCGATTCTCTGCCTTCGAGCCAGCCCTTCATCGCTTCGATCCAGATGGGCAGGGCCGCGCTGCCGCCCGAGGCCCGGTAGCCCATGTGCTTGTTGTCGTCGCGGCCGACCCAGACCCCCAGAACGAGATCTTCCGAGAAGCCGATGAACCAGGCGTCCCGGAATTCGTTCGTGGTCCCTGTTTTCCCGGCCAGAAATGCGCCGATATCTTTGGCTTTTTTCCCGGTTCCGTTCGTGATGACGCCGCGCAGCAGCATTTTCGTCTGGTACGCCGTCTCGGGCGTGATGGCGAGGTGCGTCGTGGGAACGTTTTCCTCCAGGACCCGGTTTCTTCCGTCGGTGACCCTCGTGATTTCATAGGGCCGCGCATACACGCCCCGCGTCGCGAATGGAATGTAGGAAGCCGTGAACTGGTACGGCGACACCTCGATGGAGCCGAGCGCGAGCGAAAGATACGGGTTCATCTTCGAGCGGATGCCGAGCCGGTGTGCGAAGGTGACGGCCTTTTGCGGCCCCAGTTGGTCCAGCAGCTTGATGGTCGCCAGATTGAGTGACGACTCCAGGGTTTTTCTCATGGTGACGGGGCCATAGAACTTGTTGGTGTAGTTTCTGGGCTTCCAGTCCTTGAGCGTCCCCGGCATGCGGCGAACGAAGGGGGTATCCATGAGAATGTGCGCAGGCGTGTAGCCCAGGGAAAGGGCCGTCCCCATGATGATGGGCTTGAATGCCGAACCCGGTTGGCGCCGCGCCTGGGTGGCCCGGTTGTACGGGAAACGGCGGAAGTTGGTTCCTCCCGTCAGGGCGCGAAGCGCTCCGGTTTTGGTATCGAATGCGATGACGGCGCCTTGCACGGTCTCCTGCCAGTCCAGGAAGAGTTTTTTCGACGCGCGGTCCACCTTGATCACGCGCCCCAGAAGCAGATCGCCTTCCCTGAGCCTTTTGGGGTCGATGTGTCCGGGAAGAAGCATCTCCGCTTCGTAGTCCCCGATGATTCCGCTCACCATCTTCCCGGTAATGTCCAGAACGTGGAACTGGAATCCGTTCCCCAAGCGCGGCGGCCTCTTGAGTTCCGTTCCGGGTTTCTTGAAGCCGCGCTTTATGTTGATTCTTTCCACCCCGTTGACGAGCGCCTTGTGAGCCATTTTCTGCAAGCCGATATCGACCGTCGTATGAATTTGCAGACCGCTTTTGTACAGCGATTGCCCGAACCTGCGGCTGAGGCCGAGGCGGGTTTTTTCGATGAAGTAGGCGGCTTCGGGTACGACGTTGGTCATCTTCGGAATGACGCGGATCGGCTCTTCCCGCGTGCTTTTCGCCTGCTCTTCGGTGATGAAGCCCGACACCCGCATCCTCTCGATCACCAGGTTGCGCCGCGCCAGCGCTTTTTCGGGATTGACTTTGGGGCTGAACCGCGTTGGAGCTTTGGGCAGTCCAGCAATCATGGCGGATTCGGCCAGAGTGAGCTGAGCGACCGTTTTCCCGAAATAAATTTGGGCCGCCGCCTGCACGCCGTACGCCCCGCTGCCGAGGTAGATTTGATTCATGTAGAATTCGAGTATTTCATCTTTTGTGAAGCGTCGTTCAATCTCCAGGGCCAGTAATGCTTCCCGGATTTTTCGCTTGAGTTTTCTTTCCGGCGTCAGGAAGAGGACTTTCGCCAACTGCTGGGTAATGGTGCTGCCTCCCTGCACGAATTGGCCCGCGAGCACGTTCTTGACGAAAGCCCGGAAAATATCGGGATAGCTGACGCCCGGGTGGTCATAGAATCGGCTGTCTTCTATGGCCAGGAATGCTTGTTGCAGGGTGGTGGGGATTTGCTTCAAGGGGATGGGTTTTCTTCTTTCCTGGTACAATTCCGCGAGCAGTTCGCCTCCGCGGGCGTAAATGCGCGTAATGGTGTTGGGTTTATAATTCTGGAGACGCTCGAGTTCGGGAAAATCGTAAAAATAAGTAAAGCTCGCGCCGATCCCCAGACCGCATAAAATGGCCAGGACGCCCAGCGTGAGAAGGGTTGTTTTTCCGCGTCCGGAACGGGGCAACAACGGATTGATCCTCTTGGGAAAGGCGAATTTTCGAAGCGTCTCTCCGCATTTTGCGGAGACTTTGCATTATAAATTTGCGACGTCCTTTTCGCAATCACAGAAAAAAAGCGATCGTTCGTTGACAAGGGCGGGCGGGGTCTACATAAAGGGATGCGCAAATCGTGTGTGTATCCCGTCGCCCACTTGTCTCAAGGGGAGCGTATAGGGTGATTGAGCAATCACGCGTCCTGGTGCTCAACCAGACATATGAGCCGATAAATGTCTGCAACGCTCGTCGTGCGATTCGCATGATGATCACCGGAAAAGCCGATACCGTTGAGACGAACGGTTTGCTCGTCCGCAGCGAAGCGATGGAGTTTCACCTTCCCGCCGTCATACGGCTGAGAACGTATGTGTATGTTCCGCGCCGAAGCCAGATTCCGTTCAGCAAAAAGAACGTGATGCGCCGCGACGAGAATACCTGTCAGTATTGCGGGGCGAAAGGCGGATATTTGACGGTGGATCATGTCTTGCCGCGTTCCCGCGGCGGCCGCTCCACGTGGGAGAATGTGGTTTGCAGTTGCCGGAAATGCAATGCGAAAAAAGGGGACCGCACGCCTGACGAAGCCAGACTGAAGCTGAAAGAACAGCCCCGTAAACCGAAATCGTTCATATTCCACCACCTGAATCATCGTTTTCCCCGTGCAGTGCAGCAAGTATGGGAAAAATACCTCAGGCCCACGCCGCTCGCCTGACCCGCAAGGTTTATCGGCTTTCCTTTATCCGCTAAACTTTTATCCGCTCGTTTTCGGGCGCCTGAGTCGGAGGCAGAGGACCCTTCATGAGCAGCTTCGAACTCCATTCGAAATTCTCTCCCACGGGCGATCAGCCCGAGGCGATAGACGCCATCGTTCGCCAGTTCGAAGAGGGTCAGAATCACCAGGTTCTCCTGGGCGTCACCGGTTCGGGCAAGACGTTCACGGTGGCGAACGTCATCGCGAAGATGGGGAAACCCACGCTCGTCATCGCCCATAACAAAACCCTGGCCGCGCAGCTTTATAATGAATTCAAGGGGTTTTTCCCCAACAACGCGGTGGAGTATTTCGTCAGCTATTATGACTACTATCAGCCCGAAGCCTACGTCCCTACCACGGATACGTTCATCGAAAAAGACGCCTCCATCAACGATGAGCTGGACTGCCTGCGCCACGCGGCCACGCGCTCCGCGTTGATGCGTGAGGACGTCATCGTTGTGGCGAGCGTGAGTTCCATCTACGGGCTGGGCTCGCCGGCGGATTATTTCGATCTGCACATCGATATTTCCGTCGGCATGGAGATGGATCGTGAGGAGTTGCTCACGCAATTGGTAAGGATTCAGTATCGGCGTTCGGATGCGGCTTTGCGCCGCGCTTCTTTCCGCGCGCGCGGGGATGTCGTCGAAATCATACCCGCCCACGAAGAAGAACAGGCGATTCGCGTCGAATTCTTTGGAGAAGAAATCGACAGCATCACAGAGATAGAACCGTTGAGGGGAATCGCTCTAAGAAAACTCGATCGGGTGGAGATTTATCCAAACAGCCACTACATCACGCCCGAGGAAAGGCTCTCGACCGCCATCGAGGCCATTCAGAAGGAATTGTGGGAGCATGTGGCGGAGCTCAATGCGCAAGACAAGTCTTATGAAGCGCAGCGCCTGCAGCAGCGGACCCTGCAGGACATCGAGATGCTCCGCGAAGTCGGCTACTGCCACGGAGTGGAGAACTACAGTCTGCACCTGGACGGCCGCTTGGCAGGCGAGCCGCCCGCGACCCTGTTCTCGTATTTTTCCCGGGATCACCTGGTGGTGATAGACGAGAGCCACCAGAGCATCCCCCAGCTCAGGGGAATGTACCGGGGAGATCGATCCCGCAAGGAAACCCTGGTGGCGTATGGCTTCAGGCTGCCGTCGGCTTTGGATAATCGCCCGCTCGAGATGAAAGAGTTCGAGGCGAATCTCAAGAACACGATCTATGTTTCGGCGACTCCCGGACCTTATGAACTGGAGAAGAGCGAAGGCGTCGTGGTGGAGCGGTTGCAGAGGCCCACCGGCCTGGGCGACCCCCCGGTGGAGGGTCGGCCCGTGCAGGGGCAGGTGGATGACTTGCTGGCCGAAGTGCGCAAGGTGGCGGCGATGGGGGACCGCGCCCTCGTCACCACCCTGACGAAGCGATTCGCCGAGGATTTGACGGAATACTACGAGGATTTGGGCGTCCGGGTCCGCTACATGCACAGCGACATCGACGCGCTCGAGCGGGTGCGGATCATCCGCGACCTGCGCTCGGGCGTTTTTGACGTGCTGATCGGCATCAATCTGCTGCGGGAAGGGCTCGATTTGCCCGAAGTCGCTCTCGTCGCCGTATTCGATGCGGACAAGGAAGGTTTCCTGCGCTCGGAAACTTCCCTGATCCAGACCTCGGGCCGCGCGGCGAGGCACATAAAAGGCCGGGTCATCATGTATGCGGACCGCATTACCGACAGCATGCGCCGCGCCCTGGATGAGATGGACAGAAGAAGGAGCATCCAGATCGCCTACAACGAGGCGAACGGGGTTGTCCCCCGCTCCATCAGCCGCAGGATGGACGAACTTCTCGAAGCCACCGCCGTGCAGGGTGACGGCGACCCCTACCCGTGGGGTGAGGTGGATGCGCCGGAATTCTCGGAACTCGACGCGGCGACGCTCGATGAGCTTCGCGCCCGGATGCATGAGGCGGCTCAGAAGCTTGAATTTGAAAAGGCCGCCGGGATTCGTGACAAGATTCTCGCCATCGAGCGTCGCCAGCTTGGCCTCAAGCCCTCCAGAATCGCGACATGAATGATTCCGTGATTTCCCCCAGCTCTGTTTCCTTGGGCGAGGATCGCTCGTTTTTGAAATCCTTGCCCGAAAGGCCGGGGATATACATTTTCAGGAACCGGGCGGGGGACGTGCTCTACGTCGGCAAGGCCTTGCGCCTGAGAAGCCGGGTGCGCAGCTACTTCGCAAAAAGGGCGGGCCGGGGCCCCTGGATTCAGAAGATGGTGGAGGAATCATCCACGTTAGAGCACATCGTGACGGCCAATGAAATCGAGGCGCTTATCCTGGAGAGCAATTATGTAAAAAAGCACAAACCCCGCCACAACGTGCTCCTGCGCGACGACAAGCATTTCCCCTACATGAAGCTGAGCACGAGCGAGGACTACCCCCGCCTGAGCATCGTTCGCCGCCCCGCGGGAGACGGCGATTCCTACCTGGGGCCCTTCCCGTCGGCGAGCAGCCTGAGGCGCACGATTCGCTTCCTGCAGAAGACGTTTCACATCAGGCCCTGCACGGGCGGCCTGGAAGACAAGACGGCGAAGCGGTGCATCTATTTCCAGATGGGCCAGTGCCTGGGGCCGTGTGATGATTATCAAAGCCGCGAATCGTATCGGAGCGGCGTCGACGACGCTCTGGATTTTCTTAAGGGGAAAAACCGGGAGCTGGTTCGAAGGCTAAAGAAACAGATGCAGGTGCATTCAGAGGATTTGCAATACGAAGCCGCCGCCAAGGTGAGGGATCAGATTCGGGGCATCGAGCACGTCACCGAGCGGCAGACCATGCTGTCCGTGAAAGGGGGCGATCAGGATGTGCTCGGCTGCCACCGGGAGGAAGAGAAAGCGACGTTTCGCCTGTTTTTCATTCGGGGCGGCAGGCTGTTGGGAGACCAGGGATTCCATGTGGCCGCCCGCGAAGGCGTTCCAGACGGAGAAGTCGTATCCGCGTTCGTGAAACAGTATTACGCAGGCAAGACGTTTTTCCCCGATGAGGTGCTCCTGCCCTCCGTCGTGGGCGATGCTTCGCTCATCGGAGAGTGGCTGTCCGAAAAACGTGGCAAAAAGGTGTCCGTTTTTCATCCCCGACGGGGAAACAAGCGTCGACTGGTCGAGATGGCGAGCGAGAACGCATCGCACGCCCAGGAGCAGGAAAAAGCCCAGCTCGGCAAGGAACAGCAAACGCTGGAAGAGATTCGCCAGGCGCTGGGACTCGAGGAGTTGCCGGTGCGCATAGAGGCTTTCGACGTATCGAATCTGCAGGGAAGCAACATCGTCGGCGCCAGCGTCATGTTCCAGGAGGGACGCCCGCTGAAGGACGGCTACCGCCGTTACAAGATCAAGAGCGTGGCGGAATCGCCGGATGATTATTCCTCCATGCGCGAGATTGTTTTCAGGCGCCTGGAGCGTCTGGTGAACGAGGGCGGCGAGATGCCCGATCTGCTGCTGATCGACGGCGGGAAGGGGCAGCTCTCATCGGCGGCCTCGGCCCTCGAGGAACTTGGGCTTGCGGACGTTGCGCTCTGCGCGATTGCGAAGGGCAGGAGTTCCGAGAACCCCGAAGCGCAGGATGTCATTTTCCTTCCCGGTCAGTCGGACCCCATCAGGCTCCAGGAGGGAAGCGCGCCGAAGCTCATGCTCCAGAAAATCCGCGATGAGGTGCACCGCTTCGTCCTGACGTTCCACCGGACGCGCCGCAGGCGCACCACGCTGAAGAGCGGCCTCGATGACGTGCCCGGCTTGGGCCCCAAGCGCAGGCGCGCGCTTCTGAGAACCTTCGGGAGCCTGCGGGGCGTTTTGGAAGCGGACGACCTCAAACTCCTGGAAGTGGAGGGTATCACGCCGAAACTCGTCGCCGCCTTGCGTGAAAAGCTCGGGGGTGAGAGCGCCCTCGCCGAAGGAGCCGGGAAAGGCGCTTCCCGGATTAGCGAATCTTGAAAGCGAAGGACATAGGCTATTCCATTTTCTCGGGCCTTTTGGTCGCGTCGTTGTTCCCGCCGTTTCAGTTCGAGGTGATGGCCTGGATCGCGCTCGTTCCCCTCCTTTGGGTGCTCGAGGGCAAAAAACCGCATGAAGCGTTTGTGCTTGGGTTGGTGAGCGGCCTGGTTTCATTCGGAATCATCATATGGTGGGTGAAGATTTCCATGGCCACCTATGGCGGCCTGCCCGAGATGCTTGCGTGGCTGATTACCATTGTCCTCGCGGTTTATCTGGCGCTTTACCCGGCGCTGTTCGCATTTTTCATGGTGCGCATACATGCCGGCGGCACTTTTCTCACTTTTCTCATGGCGGCGCCTCTGTGGGTCTCTCTGGAACTCTTGCGCGCCTACTTCATGTCCGGCTTCCCGTGGGCGCTGCTGGGCTATAGCCAGTACCGCTATTTACACGTCATCCAAATCGCCGATCTGGTGGGCGTGTACGGCGTGTCGTTCTTCATCGTGTTCGTCAACGCGGCGATCTGGCATTTCTTCCGTTTTCCGCGAAAGGCGCCCTATGCCCTCGTCATCGTCGTTTCGCTCATGGCGGCGTTCGTCTGGGGTTATGGATATCTGCGGCTCCATGAAGTGCCCATCGAAACGCGAGGCGAGAAGCGCGCGGTCGGCATCGTACAGGGCAACGTCGATCAGTCCGTGAAATGGTCTCCCAAGTGGCGGAGGGGCATTCTCGAGAAGATGGGAAAGCTGACGAAGGACTTGAGGGGTCGTTTCACAACAGGTGAATCCTCCGCTCCACCCGTCATCGTCTGGCCGGAAGCGGCGGCGCCCCTTGTCTACCAGCGCCACGCATCCGAGAGAAGGCATCTCCGACAACTCGCGAAAGATACGAACTCCTACTTGCTCTTCGGCGTCCTCGGGAGGCGTGACGTGAAACAAGGCCCTAAATTGACGAACTCGGCCTATCTCCTCGATCCGGACGGCGAGGAAACCGGCCGGTACGACAAGATGCACCTGCTGCCCTTCGGTGAATATGTCCCGCTCGCCAAATTGCTGTTTTTCGTGAAAAAACTCGTGCCCGTGATTGGGGCGTTCAAGCCCGGGGAAAAGCCTGAGATATTTGACGCCGCGCAAGGGAAATTCGGCGTCCTGATCTGTTTCGAGGTGATTTTCCCCCGCGTGGTGCGGCGTATGGCGAACGCGCAGTATCTCGTCAACATCACGAACGATGCGTGGTTCGGCGAAACGGCGGCTTCCGAGCAGCACCTCTCGATGGTGGCGTTCCGGGCGGTGGAATTCCGTATGCCCATCGTTCGCTCGGCCAATACGGGAATCAGCGCGCTGATCGACCCCACCGGAGCGATTCGGGTGAGAAGCCCCCTTTTCGAGGAGTGGATACACGCTGACGTCATTTCCCTGAAAAAAGACGGCCCCAGCATTTATGCGCGGATAGGGGATATGTTTGCCTATATCTGTGTTTTCTTTTCCGCCGCGGCGGTATTATTGTTCCGCTCCAGACGGAGCTCTCGGATGTGATATGATAGCCGGAACCGCCCGGGTGGACTCCATGCCGGCAGGTCATGAAGTTCGATTTCGAAAGATTGGAGATGTAGATGGAAGAATTATGCAGGAAATGTGAGCAACTGGAGGCACGCCTCCTTGAACTGCGAGGGCGGCTTTGACCTCGATCGATTGGAGGCAGAGTGCGCCAAACTCGATAAACTCGCCGGAGAAGAGGATTTCTGGAACGACCCTGAAGCCGCGCAAAACACGCTGAAAAAGCGCGCTTCGCTGGAAAAAACGATCCGCAACTGGGAGAACCTCAACGGGAGACTCAACGAGCAGAAAGAGCTTCTCCAGCTTCTCCAGATGGAAGAAACGTCCGAATCGGAACTCCTGAGCGAAATCGAAAATGCTCTTTCCTCTCTTTTCAGGGAGACAGAGCGTCTGGAGTTCCACCTAGTCATGGATTCCGAGGAAGACAAGGCAGGCGCCATTTTCTCCGTGAATGCAGGGGCAGGCGGCGTCGAAAGCCAGGATTGGGCCGAAATGCTCTTGCGCATGTACACGAGATGGGCGGAGGAGAAGGGGTATCAGGCGCGCCTCGTTTCCATACTCGGAGGGGAGGAGGCCGGCATCAAAAACGCTACCCTGATCATCCAGGGGGACTATGCTTACGGGTATCTTCGGGCGGAAGTCGGCGTACATCGCTTGATAAGGATTTCACCTTTCGACGCCAGCGCGAAGAGGCACACCTCTTTCGCTTCCGTGGATGTCGTTCCGGAAGTGTCGGATGACGTGGAAATCGAGATCGATGAGAACGATTTGCGCATCGACGTGTTCAGGAGTTCGGGCGCCGGCGGGCAGCATGTGAACACCACGGATTCCGCGGTAAGGATTACGCACTTGCCTACGGGCATCGTGGTCTCATGCCAGAACGAGAGAAGCCAGCACAAGAATCGCGCTACGGCCATGAAGCTGCTGCGCGGCCAGTTATATGAAATGGAGAAACGAAAGCGGGACGCGGAAAAAGAGGCGCAGCACGCAATGAAGAAAACCATCGGATTCGGGAGCCAGATTCGCTCCTACATCCTGCATCCGTACCGGATGGTGAAGGATCACCGAACGGACATGGAGCGCTCGGACGTGAACGCCGTACTGGACGGGAATATCGACGAGTTCATTGACGCCTATCTCCTCTCATTGATACAGGAGAAAGCGAATGCGCGCGCGTAATCGCCGCCCGCTGAACCAGATGGAAGCGAATGGGGAAATCACGGTTCTATGAACGCAGAGAGAGAGCATGGGAGGAGCGCCCCGGTGGCGGATGAAGCGTCATCGTCGCCGGATGAGCGGGACGATGAAAACATTCTGACCCAGCAGCGGAGAAAAAAGCTCGAAGGAATCCGGGCGTCAGGAGCCAATCCCTTCGTGAACCGGTTTTCGACGACGCACCAGATTGGCGTCATCGTCGGGGAATTTCTTGATGTGCCGGCGGATGGGTTCGATGAAGCGAAAGAGGCGAATTATTCGGTGGCGGGGAGAATCATCGCCAAGCGGGTTCAGGGGAAAGTCATCTTTGTCGATCTGCGGGACGGTACGGGACAGATCCAGCTGTTCATCCGGATGAATGAAATTGGCGAGGAGGCTTTTCAATCCGCCAGGGATCTCGACATCGGCGACATTGTCGGGGCGGAGGGCGGGGTGTTCCGAACGAGGATGGGTGAGCTTTCCATCTGGGTCCGCCGGGTAAGCCTCCTGACGAAAAGTTTGCGGCCCCTGCCTGAAAAGTGGCATGGCCTGAGAAACGTGGAAGCCCGCTACCGGCAGCGGTATGTGGATTTGATCGCAAACCCCGAGGTGGTCGAAGTGTTTCGGGTGCGAACCCGGATGATTCAGTCGATACGCCGCTTTCTGGACGAACTGAATTTTATCGAGGTCGAAACCCCGATGATGCAGGCCATCGCCGGCGGGGCGACGGCCAGACCGTTCACCACCTACCACAATACCCTGGAAATGCCTTTGTTTCTCCGCGTGGCGCCCGAGCTCTACCTCAAGCGCCTGGTTGTGGGAGGGATGGATCGCGTCTACGAAATCAACCGCAATTTCAGGAATGAAGGCATATCCACACAGCACAACCCCGAATTCACCATGCTGGAATTCTATATGGCGTATGCGGACTACAACGACTTGATGGAATTGACGGAAAAGATGCTGGCGTCGCTGGCCCGGGAGATTTTGGGTGATGACGCCCTGAAATACGGGGACGAGGAAATCTCGTTTCAGCCGCCCTGGGCGCGGTATGAATGGCGCGATTCCATCGTGGCGGTGGGCGGGGCGCCGGACGACGTATTGGAAGACCAGGAAAAAGCCCGCCTGTTCGCGAGAAAAATCGCTGAACCCAAGGGGTATCCCATACCGGATGATATGAGCCACGCCCACATCCTGGAGTATCTGTTCGAAGAACTGGTGGAGCCGAAACTCCGGCAGCCCACTTTCGTCTATGATTTCCCAAAAGCCCTTTCGCCGTTGTCCAAGAGCAGGGAAGACGACCCTGATATCGTAGAGCGGTTTGAACTCATCATCGCCGGGCGCGAGATCGCCAACGCCTACACGGAGTTGAATGATCCAGACGATCAGCGGGCGCGATTCGAGCAGCAAGATGCGAAGAGAGCAGCCGGCGATGAGGAGGCCCATGAGATCGACTGGGACTATCTGACGGCCCTGGAATACGGCCTGCCGCCTACGGCTGGCGAGGGGATCGGGATCGACAGGCTCGCGATGCTGCTGACGAATACGCATTCGATTCGAGACGTCATCCTTTTCCCCCTGCTGCGCAAACACCAGGACTGAACATGTCTTATTCCACGGAACTGTTCATCGGCTTCAGGCATTTGCGCTCGCGGAGCAAGCTCGCCTTCGTCTCGCTCACCACCTGGATATCCGTGCTGGGCATCGCGCTTGGCGTGGCCACCCTCATCGTCGTCGTGGGCGTCATGACCGGGTTTCAGCGCGAATTTCGCGACAAGATACTGGGCACGCAGAGCCATATCGTCATCACGAGATCCGGGGCTAAATTGATGCGCGAATGGCGCGATGTCTTGCAGAAGGCGCGCGAGCATGAGGGCGTGGTGGCGGCGAGTCCTTTCGTCTACGGGCAGGCGATGCTCTCGTTCAACAACCGTGTGTTGGGTGCGGTGGTGCGCGGAATCGTTCCGGATCGGGAAATCGACGTGACGGACATCAGGAGATATTTGAAGGATGGTGCGTTGAAAAAGATTCTGGAGAAAAACAGCGGGGGCAGGCCCGGCCTCATCATCGGGGCCGAACTCGCAAAGAACCTGCACCTCAAAGAGGGTGATACGGTGATGATGGTCAGCCCCGTGGGGGTGGTTACGCCGATGGGCCTGGTGCCCCGAACGAAAAAATTTCAGGTGGTGGGAATCTTCCGCAGCGGCTTTTATCAGTACGATGCCGGACTCTCGTTCATCTCGATGAAAGAAAGCCAGGCATTCTTTGGATTCGGCAAGTCCGTGACGGGGGTGCATCTGCGCGTGAAGGACATTTTTTCGGCAGAGCGCATTTCCCGCAAGATTCAGGGAACGCTCTCGGGGGCGTATTTGTCGCGCTCCTGGCAGGAAATGAATCGCAACCTGTTTTCCGCGCTGAAAACGGAGAAAACCACGCTCACCATCCTTCTTCTCCTCGTCGTGGTTGTGGCCGCTTTCAACATCATCGGTTCTCTGGTCATGGTGGTGATGGAGAAAGGGCGTGAAATCGCGATCTTGAAGTCGATGGGAGCTACGAGCGGCGCAATTCTAAGGATATTTTTCGTTCAAGGCGCTTTCATCGGTCTGTTGGGGGCCGTATTGGGAACCGGCGGAGGCCTCGTTCTGGGCTGGAATCTCCATATCGTTGAGGATTTCCTGGAACGCGCCTTTGGTCTGGACATACTACCGCCCAGCGTTTACCATATAGAGAAATTACCGGTGCAGATGACGCCATTTGATGTATCTGTTA
>JAPOYD010000163.1 GCA_026706735.1 Nitrospinota bacterium
TTTACTCAATACATTTGCATTAAGTATTTAATTATCAATATATTAACCAATATCTCCCATTATGAACTTGAATATTCTGCACTTTCAATATTCGGTGTATTCTTATTGAACTCTACTCCATTTCTCCAAAACCAGTTCGAATCAAATCCGCCAATTCCACAACCGCTGCTTCTTCATCCGAACCATACGCGCTTATCAGGAGTTCCGAGCCGAAAGTCGCGGCAAGCATCATGACGCCCATGATACTTTTCCCATCTACCTCCATATCCCGGAATCGCACGAAAATTTCGCTATCGAATTTGCTCGATAACCTGACGAATTTAGCCGCTGCCCTAGCATGAAGCCCCATTGGATTGCTGATGCTGACTGTTTGTTCCGCCATGACGGCGTTCATTCCCCCTTAGCTGGTTGTTGTTTTACTGAATTGATCATTTCGCTCGGCTGGGCCAAGTTCCGCCTTCCATACTCTACTAAAAAACGCGCCGCTTCGGAGACAGTCTTCCCCTTAATAAACGACAGCTTCAAGAGCATCGGCAAATTCACTCCCGTCACCACCTCCACTCCGGGATGATTCAGCATGGCGATAGCCGCATTCGTAGGAGCACCTCCCATCATATCCGTCATAATAATCACCCCCTCGCCCGTTTCTACCTCTCCAACCGCTTTTTCTATTTTTTCCGTAAAACCGGCAGGGTCGGCGTCTGGTTGCAAAGAGAGCGCCTTCATTTGAGTTGCACCTGACAAGACGGACTCGGCTGCATGCAACAACGCATCCGGATAATCTCCATGGCCAACGATCACCAAACCAATCATGCGAAACCTCTTGTTCCCTTCGCTTTCTAGCCCGTCGACTCGAGCGCAATCCGGGCGGAGAGCGTGCGGCTGAATTCTTCTGCGGAGAAATAACCCATTCGTTGCAATAACAGGTTCCTGGCAGCCACTTCGATCAGCGTGGGGATATTCCTCCCTGGCGCAACCGGGATTTTCACGTGCGGCAGGTATTTATCCAATAGATTCTGAGTCTCGATGTCGATTCCAAGGCGCTCGAAAGGCAAATCCGGGCTCCAGGGAATCAACTCCACGATAATGTCGACATTTTTTTCATATCGAATCGCCACGACGCCAAAGAGGTCTTTCAGATTCAGTATTCCAAGCCCCCTCACCTCGATATGATGTTTGAGTAGTTCCGTACTTTTTCCAACCAACTCATTCCCACGCAACTGGATATCGACTACATCGTCGGCGACGAGTCGATGTCCCCGCGTGACGAGATGGAGTGCGCACTCGCTTTTTCCGATGCCGCTTTTCCCCTGAATAAGCACACCGACGCCATACAAATCAACAAGGACGCCGTGCAACCTTGCATGCTGCGAGAGGTGCTCTTCGAGATATCCCGATAATTTCGGAATTAAATCCTTGCCAGGCAAGCTCGAGAGTATAATCGGCACACCGGATTGCTCGGATGCCTCTTTGATGCTCGGGAAAATATACTTGCCTCCCGTAACCAGTACGGCGCACAGGGGCATACGAAAATATTTGCGCACCGCCTCTATTCTCTCCTCCTCCATCAGGTCATCCAAAAAACCGACCTCGGTGCTCCCCCATACCTGAATCCTGTCCGGGTGCACAGCTTTCAAGAATCCGGCAAGAGGCAAACCATTTTTTTGAAAGTGCGTATGGTTAATCCAGCGCCCCATGCCAGATTCGCCCGAGAGTATGGATAACTTCAACTCTTCCCGTAGATCTTCATACAATTGAGATACCGAGAGCTTGCTCATCACGTTCCTCGACACTTGACATATTCAAGAGATTCAAAGTCCGTTCCGGGAGATACGAATGAAGGTCCGGACCGAATCCTCCGAGACGCCATATCGCGTACCGGGAAATGGAACGACCAATTTCTTTGGATGATAACAAACATTCCTGATATTTTCAGAAAAACCACATGCCCTTAGAGACTCTCGACCCACTCCTATGAGCCACGTTGTGCATAGATACGAAATACGAGTCAATACATGAGCCGCTTTAGAGTGTCATTGACGCATTCTGCGTCTTTTACCAGCGGGAGAGATGCGCAGTGCCTTGCGGTATTTCGTCACTGTCCGCCTCGCTATCGCCACGTTATCTTGTTTGAGCCTCTCCACAATTTGTTGGTCGGTGAGCGGCTTCTCAGGGTTTTCCTGTTCCACGATTTTCTTGATGGTTTCTTTTACAGCTACCGAAGAAGCGCTCTTCCCCAAACCAGATTCCAATCCGCTGTGGAAAAAATACTTGAAGCTTAAAACACCCTGCGGCGTATCCATATACTTGCCCGTTGTAGCACGACTCACGGTCGATTCGTGCATCTCGATATCCAGCGCCACATCTCTCAAAACCAGGGGCCTCAGGTGACTCACGCCATGGTCCAAAAAATCCTTTTGGAAACGCACAATGCTCCGGCAAATTTTGAGAATCGTCTGCCTTCTTTGCTCTATGCTCTTGACGAACCAGGCAGCCGCCCTGAGCCTTTCATCTAAATATTTCCTTGTATCGGGGGAGGTTCCCGCTTTGTCGGCCGCCATGGCCGCATAAAGAGAATTCACACGCAGGAGCGGCAGCCCATCGTCATTGAGTGTCACCTCATAATCATCTCCCCTTTTGGTGACGCTCACGTCCGGGGCCACTACCTCCACCCTTTGTTCGGAAAAACGCAACCCAGGGCAAGGGTCCAGACTTCGAATGATGTGGACAGCGCGAATGATGTCGTCCACATCGACACCGTTAACCTTTGCGAGTTTCGTAAATTGACGCTCACCTATCTTCTCAATGTCTTCAAGCACCAAGTCTCGCGCCAAATCCACGAAAGAGGTATTTCCGTTTATCGATAAGTCAATATTGTTCAATTGTATAAGAAGGCATTCTTGAAGTGTTCTCGCAGCAATGCCCGGCGGGTTGAAACCTTGCACCAAAGCCAATGCCTTATCAGCCTCAAGTGGCCCCAGACCCACGCCCGCCGCTAACTCCTCCACATCAACGTCCAGATAACCCTCGTCATTTACATTCCAAATAATTTGCTCGGCAACCCTTGCTACCGGTTCAGCGACCACCGAAAGACTCAATTGCCATTCCAGGTGCTCATGCAGCGTATCGGACCGCGCCAAGGTCTGTTCATGAGAGGGGAACTCATCTTCGAAGGTTGGAGGCGAGAAATCATTATAATTGTCCTGCACGATGTTTTCCCAGTCGATTTCCACTTCGCCTCTTTCATCATTTTGACTTTCGGGAACATCGTCTCTCAATTCCGGCATCTCGCCATCAGCTACTTCTCGCACGTCATCCTGAATTTCTTCCAGCAAGGGATTGTTCAGCATTTCCTGCTGAACAGCTTGCTGCATTTCCGTGCGGTTCAGAGGCAAAAGGCCAATCGCCTGCCGCAACATGGCGGTCATGACGAGGCGTTGCTCCCCCCTCATCGCCATCTTATGCTGCAAAGCCATGTTTATTCCCCTTGTCCTCAAAGACGAAATTTTTCGCCCAGATAAACATCCCGAGCCTTGTCGCTCGAAGCGATTTCCTCCGGGACACCGGACTCGAGTATCCGCCCCTCATTGATGATGTATATCCTGTCGGATATCTGAAAGGCCTCGCGCACATTGTGGTCCGTGATGATGACCCCAATTCCACGAGCCTTCAGGCCCGCTACAATATCCTGGATATCGTGAACCACAATGGGGTCAATGCCGGCGAAAGGCTCATCAAGAAGCATAAAAGCGGGATCTGTGGCCAATGCCCGAGCAATTTCCACACGCCTTCTTTCACCGCCTGAGAGAGCATAGCCCTTCACGGATTGAATGTGCTCGATATCCAGATCCTCCAGAATCTCGTTCAATCGCCTCTCGCGCTGGTTTGAATCACGGGAAACCAATTCAAGTACCGCCATGATGTTTTGCCTCACCGAAAGGCGACGAAACACAGACGCCTCCTGCGGCAAATAACTAATTCCCTGCTTCGCACGCATATACATGGGCTGGCCAGTGATTTCCCTGCCATTCAAAAAAATTTCCCCCGCATCTGGAACGATCAACCCTACAATCATATAAAATATCGTCGTCTTGCCGGCCCCGTTTGGTCCAAGCAAACCTACGATTTCGCCGGGCTGCACTTCGAGTTCCACACCGGAGACAACTTTTCGGCCAGAATAGCTTTTCGTTAATCCGGTTGCGCGAACAGAAACAGCACCCGTGCGTCGTATAGCATTGCCATCGGTTCGCGTAGCCATGAGCCTAATTGGATTTTTTACGGCGGGGTGTCTCGCTGGAAGGAAAAAGGGTGACACTGACTCTCCGGCGAGGTGAGCCATGAACTGTTGTTTTGTCCTCTTTCAAATTCAACTCTATTTTGGCGCCAACCAACTGATTCTTTCCTTCCCACACACGAGGACTGCCTGTCAAAACAGCGATGCCGGTAGAATCTCGATATTCAAGCCGAGCAGCAGTTGCGAACCTCCTTTTCGCCTGATCCATCATCACGTTGCCGATGGCCACAATTCTATCGACTTCCCCTGCATCGTCTTTGGAAGTCGGCCTACGCTTCGAGCCCGGTCGTTTGGCTTTCAGCGTATATACTTCGAGGCGATTCGCCTTTATGTGCATGTTTCCCTGGTTCGCCTTTACATCTCCGATGAACACGATGAGATTCTTCCGGCTGTTCACTTCCATCTTATCGGAGGTAATGTGGATGGGGGCCTTGCGGTTTAATCGGTTTTGCTTGTTTTTCTGCTGTGCAAGTGAGTTAGCGCCGCTCCATAACAAAAAAACCAAGCAAGACCCCAACGCAATGGGGCCAAGGCGCTTCAGGCGGTAGTTTTTCGGTTTCAAAACAGCCCTCCATTCGGGATCG